>JBEVEQ010000239.1:0-3531 GCA_040512715.1 Paenisporosarcina sp.
AAAAAGACCGCACAAATGAGATATTTGTGCGGTCTTTCATTTATTTATTTTGCTCAAGGCTTTGATAAACGGACATCATATCTCGTTTATCTAACTCACGAATACGATTGAAAATTGGTATATCAGAGATACCCTCCGTAAGTAAGCTTTCTGCAACAACATCCCTTGCTTTACCTGTTAACCAGGTTTGCACGTCGATGCCTTCGATGATTTCCTTCCGTCCCTCATCATTGATACCACTAGCATAACAACTGACACAAGGTACTGATAATTTATGCACACCGTCATGTAGACCATCTTCTGATATGACTTTCTTCCCTTTGCAGAATGGACAGGGATGACTTGCTTTTATTTTGTTAATTTGAGTAACAATTTTTTTATAACCAAACGCTTCATAAACATAAGTCAGTTTTTTGAATTTACCATTGGTGAAATACTTTTCAATAATGGCTTCTCTCGTTTCAGTGATATTGGGAAAATCACAGATTGTTACCCTATTTTTGCTGCTTATAGCTTCGATTTTTCCTTGAATATTATCCCAAAATGGGAAGGCATTTTGTAAAACCATTTCGTAGTCTACAAAGCTTGCTTGTTCTAGTTCGTGCATTTTCAGCGCTACTTGTGTTTCCCTAGAAAGGAAGGAAACATCTTCTGTAAGCGCCAGATCGCCACCAACAATCGCTTTTAGTTTTTCCAGTGCAGGTAAATTTCCTACTGTTTTTATGACTTGATCTATCGGTTGTTGTATAATTTCACGAATATCCATGTCACCAAATGTTAGTTTTTTATGATGGTTTAGCACGGTTCCTTCACAAACTGGACAGGTAATCATCTCTTTTGATGCTTTCATATGATCTTTAATGATGGATTTCGAAATAAACATATAACGTCCAATGATTAAATTAAACCCTTCCCAGATTCTCGAAGCCTTTCCTGCTTTATCATAAAATGACTTTTCCCAATAACCATATAAAAAGGTTTGCTTCTCTGCTTCTGTCATCGCATTATAGCTTTTGCTAATATCTTGGCCCAGTTCATTCTTTATTTCATCAAACAGGAATTGTAATTTTGGATATTGATAATATTTTAATACTTCCATCACATCAGGATGTAACAAGCCATCCCAAAATGGCACGGTTTTGTCTTGAATGACTACATCCATATCAAATTTTTCAATGACCCGACGGCCAGAACAACATGGACAATGATTTTCTCGATGATAGAAATCGAAGCTTCTTGTATCTTTATTTATCGGATGGGCAGCCACGATATGGTTAATCAGCCCGCCAATTTCATAGAGGAAGCTATATTGACTATACAAGTGCCTTTCAAGATCAATGGCGATAACGGGTGCGATGGTGTCAGACTCGTATTCACCATAAATCACCCGGGCCATTGGCGATAAGCTTTTTAAAATGCCACCCCTATAAATGTTTTCTGCCTTTTTGAAATAGGACAAATGATTTTCATTTAAGTAGTGAATACCCTTTTGCTGCTTGAGTGTTGAAGAAATGTGCAAGGGAGCTATTCTGTCATTACTATTTTTTTGACGATAATAATCCTTATGACTGACAACATCAAGATGTTGAACAGGTGCGAGCTGTCTTTTTCCAAAATCCACGATAAAATCAGAGCTTTCCAGCATATAGGCATTATGTTCAATCATTATGATGGAGACAGATTCATCCTCTAGAATGACCCTAATACTATCAATGAATTGGTTTAAAATATTTTGTGACAATCCTTTTGAAGGCTCATCAAAAATAAACAACGTATGTGGATTTCTGGCGCTCGTAAACAACTCAGAAACTAAATGAACACATTGAAATTCACCCGTTGATAAGGTCTGTGTTTTTCTTTCCAACGTCAAATAACCAAGTCCAAGTTTAATCAATAAGCTCAAGCGTTTATGAGCGATGTCTTCCTTTGGGAGTTCATCAATAATATCTTCAATGGAGCGCCCGAAAATATCATCGATTTCTTCACTATATTTTGTAAGTTTCTTTTTAATATCTAGAAACGTTGCAACGGTTGACCTGCTGGTAATCGAATGGTTTCGATCTTGCCCAACCATGACTAGTTTATCCTTTGGATATCGTTTCAAAAAATCTTTGGCGATACACTCATTCACGAGAGTTGATTTCCCACATCCAGACTCACCGGTGAAAGTGACAAGTCTATTTTTAGGAATCTGAATTTCTGCCAACTGTATATTACGACAGAAAAGATCCTTGAAATGATAGTATTCTGTTGGCATTGCCGGATTTCGTTCCCAGATAATTGATTTTGGTCGTGGTGATTCTTCCACAATTTTTCCGCCATACTTCCCACTACCAGGTCCAAAGAATAATTGCTCATCCGTACTATCGAGCACTGTGTCAGAATGATCGATGAGCCAAATTTGATTCTTATAACCCAATTGTTTAATCTGTTCTAAAATTTTCACTAATGTGTCGTGATCAAGACCAACAGAGATTTCATCAATAATAATAACGGTATTTTCACTTGCTGCCATGAATTCTGCCAAGTAAAGCCGTGTTAACTCCCCACCCGACAAAGTCCCCATAATCCTATTTAATGATAAATAACCAATATTCATATTTATAATATTTTGGAGAATATGTTGTTTCTCTTCATTAATATGTAAAACTTCAGCTAAGGAAAGAATGGATTCAATACTAAGTTCGTTAATATCAGAAATACTGTATGGTTTTTCAAATAATTCAAATGTAAATTGCTCAACTTCTTGATTAAAGCGCTTGCCCTTACACTTTTTACATTCCACATTTTTGGTAGTACCTCGTCCTTTACATTCAGGACACCAACCTAATTCATTATTAAATGAAAAAACTTCTGGAGAAAGATTGAATTTTTCTGCAAGACGAACACGAATCTCTTTAAAAACGCCTGTATGGGTGCCAATGGTAGACCGTGGATTAGAAGAAATCGATGCTTTTCCGAGAAAAAGCACTAAAGGCATGTCCTCCATCTTGATGGCACTGAAATTCGTTTCCATAATAGTAGAAAACAAATACTGATATTCAGCTTTTGGCAATAAAGAAACGAGCCGCTTCTTGGATTCTTCACCAATGGTTTGACAAAAAGTGGTCTTACCGGACCCAGACAATCCTGCAATTCCTAACGATTGATCTTCTGGCAGTATGACATCTAATTGGTTAATATTGTTCGCAATTAAATGGTTTATTTTCATATGTATATCCTCTCTATTCTTGTAAACTATGTTATTCCTTGTAAGAAAAACGGTAAATAAAATCTATTTCAGTTCTTCTCATAATAACCCATTACTTGTAGTATGGTTCACTGAAATAAATCTAAACAAGGATGGCATTTAGTATAGGAAAAAAATAGAATATCTTATAGATAAACTAGTATGTTCAAATGGATAGTCTTATTGAATCTGAGTGAGTTCATAAAAAAGGTCTCACCATATAAGTATTTGACTTAAGGCGAGACCATTTTTTATATTGTGACAACCGTATTTGTTTCGGCTGCTTCTATTATACCCAGGAT
>JBEVEQ010000282.1:0-4407 GCA_040512715.1 Paenisporosarcina sp.
TAGGCTTTTTGTCCATGGAAAGCTATTTTGGACTCAGAACGACTCTCATGATCCAATATTGGCGTTCAACTGACGAACTGTTAGCTTATGCGAAGAATGAGAAGCATTTGACTGCATGGAAAAACTTCAATAAAAAAGTTGGGAACAATGATGCTGTAGGAATTTATCACGAAACCTACGAATTGAAACCTGAGAGTTATGAATCGGTTTATGGGAATATGCCTCTATATGGCTTAGGAAAAGCTTTGAAACATATCCCTATTACTGCAGAACGTGTCTCAGCTCGAAAGCGGCTTAAAAGCACTGAAATCATCAAACCCCTTCAATAACCAATCAAAAAGCATAAGTTAATGAGAAAATCCGCCATGCATATAGTTGATGTCTAATTGATTAGTAGTATTTTGGCAAATTAAAATCTTACCACTGGATAACACCAAAACTGAAACAACGAATCTAACAATATGGGGTTCTAAACTATTTAATTTATTGGCTTAGTTGTTAAGTGTTGAAATTTACAGAAGTAATATAGAAGAGAGCTGTTCCACTTAGGTGAAATTTTCCTAAGGGTTCAGCTCTCTTTTTTTAAATAAGATATTTATCTTCAAGTATTTTTCTATGATGCAATTCATGACCCGCAATAATGTAAGCTAATGCTCTAACAGATATTTCTCCATTATTAGCAATACCTTTTTTATTCCAACTTGCTTCAGAGAGACCTTCAATTAAGCTGATCGTCGAATGTCTAACTGTTATAAAATCTTCGAGTAGGTCTGATAAGGAGCGGGAATGAAAAGCCGCCTCCATTACATAGGATTCATCATCATACCCCGCAAGCGCCGTTTGGTCTCCTCTTGCAAAGCGTAGTAATCGATAGGACATAATTCGTTCTGTATCGGTAATATGACCAATAACTTCCTTTAGTGTCCACTTGTCTGATGCATACCGATAGTAAGCCTGTTCTTCATTTACATTCGAAATTAAAGCGGTTGTTTCCTCAAGTTGTTTGAGAAGAATATCCTTTAAAGAACCTTCTGACACCAACTTAATATAATTTGCGTAGTAAGTTGGATAGTCACCGATTGCTGGTTTAATGTCCATCATGTTCGCCCCAATTCTTCTAATAATAACCCCGATTATGTAGCAATTAGCGTAACACCTAATTTGTCGGCAATACCTTTAGCACCGTCTTTCATCACCTGATTATGGTTCCATACGAAAACAGGACGTAAAAGGGGGGCAAAGAAATTCATCCATTTCTTATTCGTGTTAACCTCCCAAGTATATCGTACATGAGTGATCGCACCTTCTTGTGACAATGTCCAAATGCCTCTTCCTTCTAAATCACCATATGCCTTAATCTCAATGTATAGTGGACTTTCTTTTTTTATGATTTCTGATTCAAAGGAAAGTTGATAGGGAAGTTTGGTGTGGAATGTGGTAATAAATCGATCTCCAACTCCGTTCATTCTTTCACCCTTTTTGGTTCTTTTAGCGTCCAAGCCATTCCACCATTCTCCGTGATTAAATCCATTGATGAGTTCCCAAATCTGTTCAATGTCAGCTCGGAACTTCCAGTTTGTTTCAAATTGATATTGATATCGAGACATAGTATGACCTCCACTAAATTTTATGCGTTAGTAGATATATACCCGATTTATCGTGGTTCAAAAAACTCTATTTTAGTGAAGAATAAAAAAAGTCATTCCTTATAGGAACGACTGAATCCGATTTATTTAACCAATTGTCGTTACTGAAGCAAAAAGAAAAAGGGCTACAACATTAAACGTTTGAAGGATAATTCCTATCACGCTACAAACTAAACCAGCAGTCGCAAACCCACTTCCAGATTCATTAGAAAATGCAATTTCTTTTGCTGCTCTTCTAGAAAACACAACACCACTAATGCCAATAATTAAACCAATCAGAGGAATGAGGATGGAGAGAATACCGAGTGTTAAAGAGATAACCGATTTACTATTTGTTTGATTTCTTTGATTCATTTACACGTCCTCCTAACTTAATTCATTGTTTTAAACGGACTCTGAAAATTGCTTTTCGTTTCAGGCCTTGCTCTCGTTGGAAGTCTATATGCTTCCTAACTTTAAGCAAAAAGCTGGTTTCAGTAATACATTATCTTTGGTACATATTACCACGAAAAGGGAATTATTACTTGATTAATTAAACACTCTCAACATACGTTATTGGTCTGCTTATTTAATGGACTCATGATACAATAAACGTAATTGAAATGGAGGAAGTTACATGTCTTTACCCGTACAAAAAAACGACCGCATCACGGTTCATATAGAAGATTTAACTCATGACGGGGCAGGTGTCGCAAAAGTAGACGGCTATCCGTTATTTATTGTGGGTGCTTTGCCTGGTGAAATGGCTGAAGTCCATGTTATGAAAACATTAAAATCATATGGTTTCGGAAAATTAATCGAAGTCATTAAACCATCTGAACACCGTGTGGCACCACCATGCCATGTTTTTGATATTTGTGGAGGCTGCCAAGTTCAGCACTTATCTTATGAAGGACAACTTCTATGGAAACAACAAATGGTCAAAAATGCCATGACACGAATCGGCAAATTGCCAAACCTACTTGTTCATCCCGTTAAAGGAATGGACAACCCTTGGCGTTACCGCAATAAATCTCAGATTCCATTCGGACTTCAAGATGGACGAGTAGTGGGTGGGTTTTATCGAACGCGTTCACATGAAATCGCAGACACTGATATTTGTATCATTCAAAGCGAAGAGGCGGATGACGTTCTTCGTGAAATGAAACAAGCACTTCGCGAATTAGGCATCATGCCATACGATGAAAAATCACATCAAGGCATGCTAAGACATGTCGTCGTTCGTAAAGGACGTGCAACTGGCGAAATCATGGTCGTACTCATCACGAATAAAAAGAAATTCCCAGAAAAAGATGCAGCAGTAGATGCAATCAGAAGAATTCTACCTGAAGTAACTTCCATTGTTCAAAACGTAAACGGTGAAAAAACAAACGTTATATATGGAGAGAAAACCATCACATTATGGGGCAAAGATGCCATTGAAGATTTAATCGGGGACGTGCGATTTGAAATATCTGCTCGTTCGTTCTATCAAGTGAATCCAGAGCAAACAGAAGTCCTGTACAAGCAAGCACTAGATTTTGCGCAGCTAACTGGGGAAGAAACAGTGATTGATGCTTACTGTGGTATCGGAACCATTTCTCTATTTTTAGCAAAACAAGCGAAGCAAGTTTTAGGCGTAGAAATCGTGCCACAAGCCATAGAAGACGCTAAACGAAACGCAGAAATCAACGGCTTCACAAACACCTACTTTGAAGCTGGTCCAGCAGAAGAAGTCATTCCAAAATGGTACAAAGAAGGCAAGACAGCTGACGTCCTAGTAGTTGATCCACCACGCAAAGGCTGCGACGAAGCATTGCTACAAACAATCTTAGAACAAAAACCAAAGCGGATTGTGTATGTTTCATGTAACCCAGGAACACTTGCAAGGGATTTGAGAATTTTAGAGGATGGTGGGTATGTGACCCAGGAAGTGCAGCCTGTGGACATGTTCCCACAAACTACACATTGTGAGGCTGTTGCTTGGTTGACTAGAGATTAGTTATGAAGTGCTTTCTATAGATAAAAAATTTGAATACCTATTTTCTTTCTTATGAGAAGAAAGAAAATAGGTGTTTTTTATTGCTTAAAATATTTCTAATAATAGTCAGATACTGTTATAAAACTTAATAACCTTGAATGAAAAGTTTGATTGTTTAAACCATATGGAAGGATTTTAGAAGTTATTAATCTATTTAGTAATGAAATACCTTTTGAGCATATATACAATCTTTAAAAGAAGGAAATATGACTTTATTTGTCGAATATTTCCTGTGGTGGAAATGTTCGTGTGGAAACATTCATTGTGAAGCAGTCGCGTGGTTGGAGTTGGTATAATAGAAAGCAGATGATATAGAAAAAATCTATATCATCTGCTTTTTGGTTTATAAAAGTACCATTCAAGACCGATTTTCGTTAAAATAAACATTGCCGATTTTCACAATATTTTTTTACTTATTATAAATGTCCAAATGTACTTGTGATTGATAATGAGTTATTGAGCATGATATAAGTGTAAAAGAAGTGGAACACATGTGGCTTTATATTTTTTGACCGATAGTTTGAAGTTGTATCCATAGTGAGAGGATTTGAGTTTGAAATGATAGATAATTTTTGGCGTGATTTACCACGACCTTTTTTTGTGCTTGCACCAATGGAAGATGTGACAGATGTTGTTTTCCGTCACGTAGTAAGTAAAGCCGGTCGACCGGATGTATTTTTCACAGAGTTTACAAACTCGGATAGCTATTGTCATCCAGAGGGCATGAACAGTGTGCGCGGT
>JBEVEQ010000270.1:0-11053 GCA_040512715.1 Paenisporosarcina sp.
TTACTACACGATTAATCTTATGCACATGTTTTACACATTAATTAATCCCCTTTTTTCTCTCTTTCATGTCTAGATTTCTACTGAATACACACAACTTAATCTTCATATTCTTTTTCTAACAATATTGCTGTTATTTAGATATAAATTTTTATAGGATGAAATTATGAAAAGAAAATTATATTTTTTTATTTAATGCTGTTGTTCCTTATTGTCACAGCATGTAACAGATTTCCTAATCCCGATTTTTTACCAGAAAAAGGTGGATTATCCGTTATTATAGTGCACCCTCACGATCGATTCAATAATGGATAGTCCAGGGTTTTTATCAAATCTCACAGAACATGATGTGTTTAGAATTACTCAATATGATTTTAATACAATCAATGATATATACCCGTCTTTGAATATTGAAAGTGCACCATATTTTATATTTTCAGACTCAAAAGGGATTGCTTATGAAACTGCAGATTTAGAAGATGCAGAAAGACTTTTATAAAAATAATGTTAATGAAAAAAGCATTAATTTAAATCACTATCTAAAGCGAAGTTCATGTCAGATAAAAAACTTATTCAAAAGAAAAGGACCCATTTTTTATTATTGGTTCTTTTTTGTCTACTTGCTTAAACATGTACCTGCTCATTCTTTTATTCAATTAAGCGTTTGTTTTACCAATACGGTATCTTTAGTATTTTCAATATATCCCCTTCAATTCCTTGACTCCATTTGGACCTAAGAGTTTTCACGTGTACAATAAGAAATAGATAACTTTTATCAAGATATCAATGAATGCCCTTTAACTATCTTCAAATAAAAGGTGGAAAACACATGACAAATCATCACGATACTAATTTACCTGCTAAAACATGTTCAATCGAAAAATTAGTGACATTGAAATCAGATATTGAAAAAGTATTAAGTGGCGAAAAAACAGCTACACGTAGAAATGGACGCTACGCAGATGTTGGAGAAATCATGAAGCTAAATGGACATTCTTTTAAAATCGATCAAGTCTATCACCAATCACTTGGAGAATTAACAGACGCACACGTGAAACAAGAAGGGTTCGATTCAGTTGAAGATTACAAGCAATCCATTCTTTCTTATCATCCAGGTATGCCTTGGTTGCCAACAATGAAGGTATGGGTTCATGAATTTAGTCAGGTTCAAGAGTAAGTATGAATCATATTTATGTAGCGATTATCTTTATTCATGTCCTAAGTGCCGTTATATCAATTGGTCCACTTTTTGTTTTGTTTTCGATACTGAGTAAAATGCGCTCTTCCGAAATACAGTCTGCTAAAGCATACACTTCTATTTTTCGCTCAGTAGTACGTTTAATTAAGCATGCCGGTCATGTACTCGTTGGATCCGGTATTCTTTTGGTTATAATGGGACCATGGAGTTGGAAAACCCCTTGGCTCATTGCAACCATTGCCTTAATGGTGATTTCGATTTTCTTCTTAGCTCGTGCTTTTTCACCAAAACTAAAGAAAATGGAAAATCCTAATTCGGATAAATTCACGTTAATTAACCAATTAACAACGTCGACATGGACATATATTGCACTACTCGCTATAATGCTAGCTCTAATGGTAATCAAACCTACACTATGGTAAGAATTAGCTTTAATAAATAAAATATTGAAAGAAAGAGGTGTACTACTATGCAAGTACCAACGGAATTAGATGGTGGATTAGTCGTCAAGCACACAGTAAGTGCTGAAGATCAAAAGTTAGGCATGATGTTTTTTGAAGAAAAAGACGGATCTACAACAGAAGTAATTATTACGGGGTTAGCTATTGTGAAGTATGAAGAAGAAGAAGAAAATGCTTATTATGTGTTCATGTGTGATCAAGATTGGGAAGTTCAAGATGATTACAAAGTAGAGTCAGTCGAAGATGGCATCATTTGGGCAGAAAAGAATTTTGATGTTGAAGAGAAAGACTGGAAATAAAAGAGATTAATTTTGCGGAGATTTGATAAAGATCATTGGTTATTGAAGACTTCTTTGGGTATAAATAGAAGAAGAACTTACTTTAGCGGAGGCGCTTCACTAATGGAAAAACAAACAAGATCGATTATTCAACAATCTTTAGACGCATTAATGGACAATGAATTTTTTTTACCTGAATTAAAAGAGGACATGAGAGTGAAAGCTTTCAAATCTTTAAATGCCATTCTATCGACACCTAACCAAATACATAAAGCGTTTTTACGATTGCCTTTAGAAAATGGAGAAGTTGTACGCATTCCCTCCTACCGAATTCATCATAATGACGCATTAGGTCCATACAAAGGCGGAATTCGGTTTCATGAGAGTGTAAACGAAGAAGAAGTTACGAACTTAGCTTTTCTTATGACATTAAAAAATGCTCTTCATAATGTCCCTTTTGGTGGGGGAAAAGGCGGAATCATAATTGATCCGAAATCGTTCTCCGAAAAAGAATTGCATCGAATATGTATTAAATATGTAAGGTACTTTAATCATGTGATCGGACCTGATAGAGACATTCCCGCACCAGACGTCGGTTCTGGTGAGCGTGAAATGGATTGGATGATGGCGGAATACAAAAAAATCAATCCTGGAACTCCATATTTAGGTAGCTTTACAGGTAAAAGCGTGGCAAATGGTGGATCACTTGGACGTCGTGAAAGTACAGGTAAAGGTGTGTATTTCACATACCGCTACTTAATGCATGATTTTTTAACTACAAACGCAAACGATTTGTCTAGTTCTACAAACCCTTTTGTTAAAACAGTGCTTTCATATGCTAATCGCCCCCTAACTGTTGCTGTCCAAGGTTTTGGTAACGTTGGTTCTGTGACGGCTTTAGAAGCTTACAATTGTCAGCTCTTACAAAACAAAATAGTTGCGGTAAGTGATCGCAATGCTACTTTATTCAATGCAGACGGTCTTGATATACCAGCGTTAGTTACGTTTACAGCTAAAAATCGTGGTGACTTACCAAACACAGAGGAACAATTAAAAGCAGCTGGTATTAAAGCAACGATTCAACCTCGCGAAGACATCTTAACGATGAACATTGATGTACTATTCTTAGCTGCTTTAGAAAATCAATTACATGATGGAAATAAAGCCGATATTAAAGCTGGAATTATAGTTGAAGGTGCGAATGCTCCAACTACTCAAGAAGCTGATGATTATTTAAGTCAAAAAGGGGTAGTCATCCTACCAGATATTTTGGCAAATGCCGGTGGTGTAATTGTTTCTTATCTAGAATGGCTACAAGGTCGTGAAACGCAGTTCTTCTCTGAAGAAGAAGTTCATACACAATTAATTGCCAAAATGAAGAACACGATGGATACACTATTGCCTCAATATTTCGAGAAACCTTTCCCACTACGCCAAAGTTGCTTCATCCATTCGGTTATGCGCTTATCAACTGTGCTATATCGACAAGGGAAGCTTTATTAACAGATAAAACCTTCATTCCGAAAAGGGTGGGGGTATCAAATGAAATCATATGTAAAGAAGCAAAAAGATAACGGGATATTCCAAAGTATGTCCGGAAAAGGAAACTGTCTGGACACTCGCCAATGGAAAACTTCTTCGGCATAATGAAACAGGAAATGTATTATGGGAAAGTTTACCGCTCTTTTGAAGAGCTGAAACAAGCAGTGATTAAGTATATTTTTTCCTATAACAATGAACGGATAAAAGCAAAATTGACTGGCATGAGACCGGTTGAATACCGTCTCTATACCAGTCAACTAACTGCTTAAATATTTCAGTCTAAATTTTGGGGTTCAGTACATTTGATTGTGAATTGATAGTCCTTTTGTGTTGTGTTTTAAGTTTTTGCACCAAAAAAGAGAACCCCTTATATTAGAAATCATGATCTTTCCAAAATCTTTGTCTACATTCTGAAACCTTTATTCCGAAAGGATGATGTTTTTTATATGCTTTTCTTTTTGCATGAATGAACTATCACTTTCAAGTTTTTATAAAAAACCCATGAAAAATTATTTTCTTTATACGTGTTGATCCACAAGAATAGGATTACCATCAGGATCTTCAATTGTAAAACTTGCTGGACCTTCTCTTGATTCATCTGCTTCAGTCAGCAATTTAATTCCTTTTGCTTTAAGCTGCGTTTGAAGACCTCGAATGTCTGTAAACGCATCGAGGTTTTCGGCATTTTGATTCCACCCTGGATTAAAAGTTAGAATATTCTTTTCAAACATTCCTTGAAATAGGCCAATTACGCAACTTTCATTCTTCATAATTAGCCAATTTTGAGTAATATCTCCTCCAAAGACTTGAAATCCTAAATCCTCGTAAAATGATTTTGATTTATAAATGTCTTTTACACTTAAACTTACAGAAAATGCACCTAGTTTCATATTTCCTCCTTTTAAACCTTTAATAGTTATATTTTAAAGATTTTATTTTATGTAGTGCAAACAAAATCTTTATCTTATGTTAAATAGCTTTTTCTTTTTGAAGCTCTAATAAGATAGGATCATTTGTATGTAAATAATCTAATTGCATTTTTTGAAGTTCCAGCCGCATCTTTTCTGTTTCAACAATGAAGTTCTGTTGCTTCACTTTTTCCAATTCAAGTTCAGTTGTCAGCATTTTAGCCTTTATTTTTGCTTGTGAATTTAGATAACCACTAATAATTGCAATAATCGGTATTGAAAAAATCATTATAACTGAAATTATTCCTATCATTTCTCCACCTCATCCATTTTTATGTAAGTCTATCTAAATTTCCAATTCTTTATTCATACCCTATTCTCTTCTAGATACGAAAGCTCCTGCAAAAAAGTTTCAAATATCTAAATTTGTCCAGAAAAAAACCGCTTTGATATTACTCAGAAGCGGTGAATACTCAATTTAGTTTTCTATATTTGAAACTTTCACAAGTGATTTTCCTGTATTAGCACCTTCAAAGAGTGCTAAGAATGCATCAATCGTTTGATCAAATCCTTCTGTAATGGTTTCCTCATATTTAAGCTTACCCTGTTGTAACCAAGTCGCCAAATCTTTTGCACCTTCACTATAACGAGAAGCATAGTTACCAATTGTAAATCCTTGCATCAAGGAACTAGTTTTAATTAAATAGCCTTGCACTCGTGGACCAACATCCAACTGCTCATTATTATAAGTAGAAATAGCACCACATACTGGAATCCGCGCAAAATTATTTAATAATGGGAAGACAGCATCCGAAATTTCGCCTCCCACATTTTCGAAATAAATATCAATACCATTAGGACAAGCATCCTTTAAAGCTTGTTTAACGTCTTGGGTTTTATAATTAATTGCCTCATCAAAGTCTAAATCTTCAAGTAAAAACTTCACTTTTTCATCTGAACCTGCGATACCGACTACATGCGCACCTTTAATTTTGGCTATTTGTCCTACAATCGAACCAACTGCACCTGCGGCACCGGATATAACCACCGTTTCGCCCGCTTGTGGTTTTCCAATATCCAATAAACCAAAATATGCGGTTAAACCAGTCATGCCTAAAACACTCAAATAAGAAGAAGCGGGAGCTAATGTATGATCAATTTTTCGAACTGACTTTTCATTTGCTATCGTATATTCTTGCCATCCGAGCGAGCCCAAAATAACATCTCCCTTTTTAAAGAGAGATGATTTCGATTCTACAACTTGCCCAATTACACCACTTGTTATTACTTCGTTTAATTTAAATGGTGGTATATACGATTTTGCATCGTTCATACGACCTCTCAAATAAGGATCAACAGAGATATAAATAGTTTTAATTAGTACTTCTCCTGTTTCTGGTTGTGCAACCGGTACTTCAACGACATCGAAATTACTGTGGGTAGGAGTCCCAATAGGTCTGTTTTTTAATAATATTTGTTTTTGCATCGGTATCATCCTTTCTATTTCCCTTCAACCAACTACTTCACCATTTTCGAAGGATCAACAAAGCGATCAAATTCTTCTTCGGTGAGAAACCCGGTTTCCATTGCGGCTTCTTTTAGCGTTAACCCTTTCTCATGGGCAAGTTTCGCTATTTTTGCAGCCTTCTCATAGCCTACATGCGGATTTAGCGCAGTCACGAGCATTAGTGAATTGTTTACATGCTGTTGTAGTTGTTCAAGGTTAGGCTCAATCCCTACTACACAATGATCATGAAAACTACCGATTGCATCGCTCAGTAATCGAACAGACTGCATGAAATTATAAAAAATCACTGGTTTAAAAACATTCAGTTCAAAGTTCCCTTGACTTGCAGCTATTCCTATCGTCACATCGTTCCCCATAACTTGAGTAGCAACCATTGTCATAGCTTCACTTTGAGTAGGATTCACTTTCCCAGGCATAATCGAGCTACCTGGTTCATTTGCAGGAATGGTGATTTCTCCTATCCCACTTCGTGGACCACTTGCAAGCCAACGTACATCATTCGCAATTTTCATTAAGTCCGCGGCCAACGCTTTCATCGCGCCATGAACATAGACCAATTGATCGTGACTCGTGAGGGCATGAAATTTATTTTCAGATGAAGTAAACGAATAGCCCGTTTGTTGGCTAATTTCTTTGGCAACTCGCTCACCAAATTCAGGATGCGCATTGATTCCTGTTCCAACTGCTGTTCCACCGATTGCAAGCTCCTGCACATGTACTAGACTTTCCTGTATCATTTGTTCACACTTTTGAATCATATGTTTCCAACCACTCACTTCTTGACCTAGCGTTAAAGGAGTAGCATCCTGCAAATGAGTTCGACCGATTTTAACAATCGATTCAAATGCTTTTTCTTGTTTTACAAACGTTTCATGTAACACCTTTATTTTGGGCAATAAATTTTCCTTTATGGCTATGATTGCTGCTACATGCATAGCAGTAGGAAAGGAATCATTTGAGCTTTGGGATTGGTTAACATCATCATTTGGATGTAAACGTTCATCACTTCCATCTTCTTGTAAGAACTGATTCCCTCGATTTGCAATGACTTCATTTACATTCATATTCGTTTGTGTACCACTACCCGTTTGCCAAACAACAAGTGGAAAATGATCATTCCATTTTCCTTCTATAATTTCTGTGGCTGCTTTAGAAATGGCATCCTTTTTTACAGCTGACAAGTTTCGCAGTTGATAATTAACAATTGCTGCAGATTTTTTTAATACAGCATAGGCTGTAATCAATTCCATTGGCATTTTTTCAGACCCAATCACAAAATTTTCTTTACTACGTTGGGTTTGAGCACCCCAAAGCTTGTCTTGTGGTACTTGAATTTCTCCGATTGAATCTCTTTCTATTCTGAATTTCATTACAAAAAACCCCTCTCTTTTTCTACGTATTTTCTATAAAAAATCACACATACCATTTACATCTTGAGTAAAATCATACGCTACTCTCGCGAATTTTAGAAACCATCCGACTCAGTACCTATATGACACTTGTCATACTCTTCACTTGACGTTTGTGTCTTTTATTAGCTGCTCCTAATGCCTATTATTAAGGAACAGGATTTATTTATGAAAAATCAAATATTAAAGGTATTCAAGGAGGACGCTATGAGTAGAGAAAAAACTATGCAATTACGCAAACAAGTAGCTCAATTTGAAAAGTCGGATACGGCTGCAAGTGTTAAACAAATTATTAACACCATTCCACCGTTCTTCATTTTATGGTTTTTAGCTTATCAAGCTTTAGATATCTCCATTTTCTTAACGATCGCTTTAGCGATTGTCGCATCAGGTTTCATCGTTCGTGTCTTCATTATTTTCCATGATTGCACACATGGTTCATTCTTTAAAAACAAAAAAGCAAATGCCATTTTAGGCACGATCACAGGGATCATGACACTGTTTGCTTATGAAAAGTGGAAACGCGATCACTCTATTCACCATGCAACTAGCAGTAACTTAGATAAACGTGGAACTGGCGATGTATGGGTTATGACGGTTGATGAATATATTGAAGCATCACCAAGTAGACGTTTTGCTTACCGTCTATACCGAAATCCTATCGTTATGTTTGGTCTAGGGCCATTGTTTTTATACTTGATTTCAAATCGTTTCAATCGTAAAGATGCTCGTCCAAAAGAACGTAATAACACGTATTTCATTAATGTGGCGATTGTCGCTTTATACGCAGGGATGATTTGGTGGATTGGCTTACCAGCATTCGCGATTATCCAAGGTACAATTTTAATCGTTGCTGGTTCACTTGGTATATGGTTATTCTACGTTCAACATCAGTTCGAAGATTCTTATTTCGAGGATGAAGAACAATGGGATTATGTGAAAGCAGCAGTAGATGGTAGCTCATTCTACAAGTTACCAAGAGTGCTTCAATGGTTAACTGGAAACATTGGTTATCATCACGTACATCACTTGAGCCCACGGGTTCCAAATTACAACTTAGAACAAGCACATGCATCAACACCACCTCTTCACCAAGCAACAACGATTACACTAGGCACGAGTTTAAAATCTATTCACTTTCGATTATATGATGAAACGAAGAAAACGTTTGTTAGTTTTAAAGAAATTAAACATTTATTAAAAAATACAACCGCTTCGATTCAACGTTCTAGCATCCAAGAAAAATAAGATAAAGAAAAACCATTCCGCTCATGGAATGGTTTTTCCGTCTGTTATACTATTTACAATTAACCATTTTCTTGTAATGGAGGTTTCTATGCAAAACTGGTATCAAATTTTCCCGAAAAATCCGTATATAAGTATTTATGTTTGGATTATTTTTTGTATCTTACCATTATTTTATATATTTAAATCCTACTCGCCTTTAGAAAGTCTACTGGGCCTTTTATTAGTTTTGGGTTTTTTTCTTTCTTATCGACAATCTTTTCTTTCTAAGGGGTGGCGTCTATACGGATGGGTTGCCTTCCAAATTGCCATTAGTATTACTTTAATCATCATGTTTGGCTACCTTTACTTTTCTCTCTTTTTAGCTTTTTTTATTGGTAATATTCGTAATAAGGCCGGTTTTATTACCATGTATGTTATCCATCTGGTGACAACCATGGTATCTGTGAGTATCGGATTTTTTACACAATACGATTTGTTTGTCGCCCAATTCCCATTTATTTTAATTGGTGTGATTGGCGTCATTTTACTGCCTTTCAACTCCTACAATCGTAATAAGCGTGAAAAGCTTGAAGGGCAATTAGAGGATGCAAATAAACGCATTGCTCAGCTTCTCGTTATTCAAGAACGCCAACGAATTGCCCGAGATTTGCATGATACACTTGGACAAAAACTCTCATTAATTGGATTGAAAAGTGACTTAGCAAGTAAGGTATTAGATCGAGATCCTGAGAAGACAAGGAGGGAGCTTCACGATATCAATCAAACCGCTCGTATTGCTTTAAAAGAAGTACGAGATTTAGTATCTAATATTCAGGTTGGAAAGTTAGAAGACGAATTGATTCGTGTACAACAAATCTTTAAAGCCGCCGAAATTGATTTTAGAATAAAAGGCAATCCGGTATTAAAAGAAACACCTCTACTTGTAGAAAACGTGCTTAGTATGTGTTTAAAAGAAGCCGTAACCAATGTTATAAAGCATAGTGAAGCAACATTTTGTCATGTATTAATCAAACAGTCTTCGACGGAATTATTCGTACAAGTTCAAGATAATGGAATTGGTTTTAGAAGGGAAAACTCGTTTTCAGATGGAAATGGGTTAAGAGGGATGAAAGAACGTTTAGAGTTTGTGAATGGGTTTCTGGACATATCAGGAGGGGACGGAACGACACTCAATATACGAATCCCACATGTCATCCTACAATCTGAAAAGGAGGAGCTTACATGATTCGAATTGTCATTGCTGAAGACCAACGGATGATGTTAGGAGCACTTGGTTCATTATTAGATTTAGAAGAGGATTTGGAGGTCGTAGGCCAGGCTCGTAATGGAGAAGAAGCCATCGATCTTGTTAAGCAGTTAAATCCTGATGTATTTATTACAGATATCGAAATGCCCGTACAAAGTGGTCTTGAAGCAGCTGAAGAATTAAAAGATCATCCATGTAAAATTATTATCTTAACTACATTTGCAAGATCTGGTTACTTTGAACGAGCTCGAAAAGCAGGTGTCAGCGGATATTTATTAAAAGATAGTCCAAGCGAAGAATTAGCGAATTCGATTCGACTCGTCATGGATGGTCGACGTATTTATGCACCAGAACTTGTAGACTTGGCTTATAGCGGTGAGGATAATCCATTAACAGACCGTGAACACCAAGTACTTGAGCTTATAGCAGACGGGAAAAACACCAAAGAAATCGCAGGTGAGTTATATATTACTACAGGGACTGTTCGAAATTACATTTCTGTTATTTTAGATAAGCTCAATGTGACAAACCGTATTGAAGCAATATCACGCTTCAAAGAAAAAGGTTGGTTTAAGTGAATTGCTATAGGTAAGGTACACAACAATTGACCGTATTGAAGAGGAGTAAGTAACCATGGACCAACAAAGCATAACAGACTACATCATTCAGAAATATCAAGAAGACGAACAAATCATGATTCAGCTATTTGTCCAGTGGTGTCAAAATCATGAGTTGAATCCTTACACGCTTTATCAAAAAGCCTATCCCTCTCAAGCAGTTAACGAAGCAATGAAAGTTGTTATTGATACTAATGAACAATTGGACTTAGATATTGATTCAAGCACTCTCATTGAAGTTCTTCAGCTTTTTGGCAACGATGATCTTGCTTTTGTGGTGTCAGAGGAAGTAAATAAACTTGTTAAATAAAATATATTTCCAAACATAAAAAGACTGAACCCCTTGAGGCTCAGTCTTTTATTATTGTTATTTAATTTCTGACATTGTTGCTAATTGAGAAGCTAGGTCTAAACCTAGTTCTGAATGGCTGGCATCTTTATCATGCACACTAAGATCAGCTGTTCCATTTAAGTCGGATGACAAAGAAGAGTTAACACCTTCTGATTCTAAGTCGATTACAGATGTAACACTTACATCACTTTCTAAATGAGAAGAAACTTCTGTGCTTTGTTTATGACATATATACCGTAAATACACTTTATATATGAACACAAAAAGAG
>JBEVEQ010000323.1:0-24793 GCA_040512715.1 Paenisporosarcina sp.
AATATGTGTTTTATTTGTCCTTAGTGCAATGATTGGGCCACTTGCAAATAGGGCTCATTCCGACTTAAGTGTTCATATGTTAAGTCATATTCTTCTCGGCATGTTAGCTCCTCTATTGATCGCTTTTTCTTCACCGTTAACCTTACTTTTACGAATACTCAATGTTAACAAAGCAAGACGTTTAATTGGGTTGATGAAAAGTTGGCCGCTCCAACTCTTAACCCATCCTTTTTTTACAGCGGTGATAAGCGTTGGTGGACTGTGGATATTGTATACGACGAGCTTGTATGCACTTATGCAACAACATGTTCTTTTGCATATTTTTGTGCATCTTCATGTATTCGTAGCGAGTTATCTATTTACGATATCGATTATTTCTATTGATTACCAGCCTCATCGCTCGAGCATTCGATTACGTTCGATTGTTCTCTTGTTTGCGCTAGCAGCTCATGGAATTTTGTCTAAGTATTTATTTGCTCATCCACCCGAAGGCGTTTCAAGAATGGATGCGGAAAAAGGTTCGATGATGATGTATTACGGAGGAGATGCCGTTGAACTTTTACTAATATTTATTTTCTGTTACCAGTGGTATAGAGCGACTAAACCGCGAGTATCCTCAAACATTCATTCGTTTGTATGAATAAAAAACAATCGGGCAATCTAAACTTGTTTGGAAATAAAACGCAATGAGTGAAGGGAAGTTCATTAATGGCTAAAAACAGAGAACCTCATGAAAAAATGACAACTCAAAGTAATGGTCTTACTAAAACACAAGAAGTATTGTATCAAGAAGAATTTAAAAAAGCGGATAGTAGTTCGAACGAAAAGAAAATAGAAGCTTCTAACAAAAAAAGTCAATAAAGAAAAATGCTCTTTAGCAGAAAATCTAAAGAGCATTTTTTCATTGGCTCTTTAAAATTAATCTGATACTTTCCTTTAATTCGGATGAATTTCTTCATTTGCAGAAGGGTCTTTTGTGACCTTACGATATGGATCATTGATTACTTGTTTATTTAATTCATTAACGGAAATCGAATCGACTGTTTTCATATCTTCATGCATGTCGAACAGGCTCATTTTGTCAGTCATCACTTGTTCTGGGTTATCCATATTAGGACGAATAGATTGTTGACGATTTTCTACTGGAAACTCTTCTTTGTTCATTTAACTAACATCCTTTCGAGAAATAAACCCATGACGATGACAAGATGTATCGCCATGGGCTGAAATGAAATAATTTTACTTCGCTGCTGATGGAGCATAATGAAGAGGTGGAGGCACGAGCCAAGCTTTTTCTTTATTTAAACGTAATAATTTAGCGCCAAAAAGGGCTTTGCTTGCATGGAATTGTCCAAACATCATGCCGATATCTTCACGGATTGCTTGTCCCATAACTGTACTACACGCGACTAAACCTTGTGCTGTATTAGCTGACAAAACATTGCTGATTTCTGGGTCCATAAATCGTGCACCGACCGGGATTTCCTCCGCAGAAGCGATTGGTCGATCAGGCAAAGCTGGAGGTAATGCAATTCCATTTTCTTTTAGAAGTTCAGCAACTGCTTGGTTCTCGTCCTTCATCGTTCTAACGGCATCTTCTAACATCCCTTTAAGATCTTTGTCACCTGCATGATTGATGAACGCTTGATAAATTGACAATAAACCGTTATTGCATATCATATATGACCAAACACCAAAAACTTCACCATCATGTAATGGCTCATCTTTCGAAAATCCTGATAAAATGCCCAAACACTTTTCCTCCTTTTGTAATTTTATTTACAGTACTCAAATCGTACTAAATTAGGATGTGTAAATTATTTGACGATATGCAGAAAAATCTTATCACTCAAATGTGTAAATAGAAAAAGGACTTGAGATTGTATTTTTCTCAAGTCCTTTCATATGAAAAGTTAAGCAATTTCATGACCTTTTGATACTTGGAAGATTTCGAACCATTGTTCTTTAGTTAACGTGACTTCTAATGCGCTTACTGCGGATTTAATGCGACTCAGTTTTCTTGACCCTACTACTGGCATAATATGAGCGGGATGACTCAGTAACCAAGCATACAAAACTTCGTCAATATGAACACCGACTTCGTCAGCAATTTTACTTAACGTACTACGTAAGGCAATTACGTTTTCTTCTTTATTCGTAAAAACGGATCCTCCTGCCAGAGGTGACCAAGCCATAGGCGGAATTCGTTCTTCTTGGCATAAATCAAGTGTACCATCTTCAAAATTTTCAAGATGGGCTGCTGATAGCTCAATCTGATTCGTAACTAATGGGAAGTCTAAATACGATTGAAGCATTTTATAGTGAGAACGTTTAAAATTAGATACCCCAAAATGTTTTACTTTTCCTTCTTTTTTAAGATGAATAAATGCCTCGGCAACTTCGGCAGGATTCATAAAAGGGTCGGGACGATGAATAAGCAACACATCTATATAACGCGTTTGAAGATTTTGTAGGGATTGGTCTACAGATGCAATGATATGTTCTTTGCTTGTGTCATAAGACTTTATAGCATGATGCGGACGGTTTTCTGAAACGAGCTTGATGCCGCATTTCGTCACAATCTCCATCTTGCTACGGAGCTCTGGTTTAAGAGCTAAAGCCTCACCAAATATTTTTTCGCAAGTATAGTTACCATAAATATCGGCATGATCAAAGGTGGTAATACCTAATTTTAAACAGTTTTCAATATGTAAAACTAAATCTTCTGCAGACATGTCCCAATCGGAAAGACGCCATAATCCATAAACAATTCTAGAAAAGGATAAGTCCTCAGTTAATTCAACTCGTTGCATAATCATGCTCCTCTCTATTTTATTGTATACCTATCCTGTTTCATTTACATTCTAAAGAAGTATTCTTTGGTTATATGCCTCATCTATTTGTTATAAGATTCCATGCATCTTGGTATAATTAGGATATAAGATGGAGGGTGCTTGTTATGTTGAAACGTAAATTTGGCGATCGTTCCAAGTGGAAAAGAATACTTGATAGAGATTATGTCCAAACCTATATGAACACTTCCGAGTTTAAGGGACATCTTACTTTGATACACTTAAAAAAAGTAGCAGTACCTTTGACTGTTAAATATGATGATATAACTGTTTGTATTGCTAATAATGGCTATTATTGGCTTCAACATTTTCCAGATGACAATAATCATTCTGTTACGACCATGTTTAATGAAAAGGGTAACATCATTCAATGGTACATCGATATTTGTCAGCAAAATGGTTTTACTAAAGTCCCATGGATGGATGATTTGTTTTTAGATTTAATTGTATTTCCGTCTGGTAAAGTGGTTCAAAAAGACATTGATGAGCTAGAGGAAGCATTGTCACAAGGTGTCATTAGTAAATGTTTATACGATACAGCTTGGGAAGAAGCGAATCATCTAATGAATCTTATACAAAATGATACCTTTCCTTTGCTTCACCTGTCCTCAAAACATAAAAAATTTTTGGAAGACCAAATGTTTAAGTGTTGAATAGCTCCAATCGAAGGGACGGATTGTATGGTTTTTGAAAAAAAAGAACTTAATAAATGGTTTAAGGATTATCCTTTATTAAAGAAAATCGTCGATTTGGAACCGGTTGTTTGGTTGAATCCCAAACATCTTCCGAAAAGTCAGCTTGGTTCACTTCCAGTTACTCGTGAAGATATGGACGAAGCAGCTGCACTATGGGACCGTTTCGCTCCGTTTTTGGCTTTGGCTTTTCCTGAAACGAGAGAAACAAATGGAATCGTGGAGTCTCCATTACGATTAATTGATACGCTGAGAAATGAACTTAATAATCGTTATGTTGTTCAAATAGAAGGAGATTTATTTCTGAAGTGTGATAATGAATTGCCTATTGCTGGTTCGATTAAAGCTAGAGGTGGCGTGTATGAAGTTCTTTATTACGCTGAAAAACTGGCTCTTGAGGCAGGATTAGTTCACAAAGATGATGACTACTCAGTATTTTTAAGTGAGAAATTCACATCTTTTTTTCAACAGTTTACAATTGGTGTAGGTTCAACGGGCAATTTAGGACTAAGTATAGGCATCATTGCGGCAAAGCTAGGTTTTAATGTGTCCGTTTATATGTCTTATGATGCGAAGCAATGGAAGAAGGATCTATTGCGAGCAAAAGGTGCAAATGTCCATGAATTTGCAGGTGATTTTGGAGAAGCGATTTTTGCTGGTCGTGAACACACGAAATTGAATCCAAAAGGGTATTTTGTAGATGACGAAAATTCAAGACATCTTTTTTTAGGATATAGTGTTGCAGCCATTCGTTTAGAGGAACAGCTGGCAGTGGAAAAAGTAAAGGTGGATGAGGAACATCCTCTTTTTGTGTATTTACCATGTGGTGTTGGCGGATCTCCTGGAGGAATCGCATTTGGTTTGAGACAAGTTTTCGGCGATCATGTACATTGTTTCTTTGTTGAACCAACACATTCTCCAGCGGTGCTGATTGGCTTGTTAACTGGAGAAAAAGAAAAGGTTAGTGTGCAGGATTTTGGCATAGACAATGTAACAGAAGGTGATGGATTAGCAGTTGGCAGACCTTCAAGTTTTGCTTCATCTATTAGTGAAAAGACGATTAGTGGAATGTATACGCTAGAAGATGATGAGTTGTTTAAGTTGCTTGCACTACTTGCTGACAGTGAAGGCATACTAATAGAACCTTCTGCAGCTTCCGGTTTATTAGGACCAATTAAAATCTTAGCTACTGATTATTTGAATAAACATCAACTTAATGCCAAGCAAGCTACACATATCGTGTGGGCTACGGGAGGATTGCTAGTGCCACGTGAAGATATGGACCTTTATTACGAAAAAGGAATTGAATTAATGAGTAAGTTATTATGAAATAAAAACAGGTCAGTCTGTATTCGAGCACTTCACTCGGAATAGGTTTTAGTATTTTGGAAATCCTACCTTCGTATGTTTTTTTAGAAAGGAGGAGACTAAAATGCCTAAAAACACACCAAAACCAGATGATCGTTCTGATAATGTAGAAAAGTTGCAAGATATGGTTAAAAATACTATTGGAAATATGGAAGCAGCTGAAGAAACCATGGCCTTTTCTGATGGAAAAGAATTACAAGCCATTCGTGAAAAAAATGCTCGCCGTGAAGCAAGTATAGAAGGTTTCCTTAATGAAATTAAAGATGAAAAAGAAGCACGAAAAAACGGTGAAGTTTAAAGAATAAAAAACAGTCGAGATTGCGCCTAAGCTTCTCGACTGTTTTTTATAAACCCTTATATGATTCTATTCATTAAATCGCTAATACTACTAGTAACTATTTTTAATTGATCTGCCATCGTAATCGATTCGGCATGCAAAGTGCGGTCGAGATTTTTATCTTTTTAGAATTAATCGGTGAATCAGAGGAATGATAATTACTGAAATGGAGGTGTTTGAATAATGGATAGTCAACTAAATCAGGAATCCATGATGTTGCAAAATAGAACAAATGTCAGTGAAGTAAAACAAAAAAATGCATCATCTGGTTTAACCTATAATGAAGTAAAACAAATGCTAGCTTCGAAAATAAGAAATCCAGATGAAGACTTAATGGATAAAACACAATCATTTATTAAAAATAATCAGTAACTTGTGAAGACAACGGACGCAGCGAAACTCATTAAATGGTTACGCTGCATTTTTTATGCTATTCAGGTGTGAAAGTCTATCTTGTTCTGTAGAAGTAACCGAGAGTGAGGAACATGCTGGTAGAGCATAGGGTTTACTTCAATTCTGAAGTAAACTCTTTTTTGGGGGCTTTTTTAAATGATGTTGTTGATAGGGAGCAGATTCCCTCTTTAATTTATAAATATCAACATTATTAGTTAACAGAGCCTCTTGTTAATATATACTTGAATCAAATATTAATATCGATCCATTGTAGATTTCATGAATAAATTCTGGAAGGAAGTTAAAAATATCCTAAGTTGACAATTAGGAGTTACTAAAATATAATAACTTACATAAAGTAACTTAAAGTGGTTAAAGGAGAAATTCAACATGAATGATATCGAATTCGTTCCAAAGGAAGCATTATCAGTTTTAAAAGATAAAATTAAACTCATTCCAAATGATGAAGGCAGCATTTATTTAGTGGGGCCAATCCGTCTACCTATAAATTTGTATGGAGAAACGGTTATCTTTCAATGGTACTGTTGGCTTAACAGTAAAGAAGAAGGACATGATTTACAACAAATAATCGAAAATCTATCTTCGGCTAATCTTGCAGAATACCAACAATCAAGTGTTTTGGTATATGGAGATTTTGAGCATTCGGAAGAAGCGCTCATTCGCATGCATTCCATTTGTCATACTGGTGATATTTTTGGAAGTAAACGATGCGATTGTGGTTATCAGCTAAAACAGTCTTTACAAATGATTGTCGATCACGGAACTGGCGCTTTATTCTATTTAGCTAACCATGAAGGAAGAGGCATTGGTTTATTTAGTAAAGCGATGGCTTACATTTTACAGGAAAATGGATATGATACGGTTGAAGCCAACGAAAAATTAGGTTTTGTTGATGATTCTCGTAATTATAGTGATGCGATTCAAGTCCTACGGGAACTTCGTACTAAACCGGTGAAGTTGATGACCAATAATCCCAAAAAATTAACGGCATTAAGAGAAGCAGGAATGTTGGTTTCAGGGAGAACTCCACTGTGGGGAGATGTCTCGGAATTTAATGAAGGTTATTTACAAACAAAAATTAAGCGTTCTGGCCATTTAGAGGAAGAAGTGACTTGTCCAAATGACTAACCATGAATTTTATATGGATTTAGCTTTAAAAAACGCTCTTGCAATGAAAGGGCAAACAGACCCAAATCCATTAGTAGGTTCTGTGATAGTAAACGATAACCGCATTGTTGGAGTAGGTACCCATATGAAAACGGGCGAGCCCCATGCAGAAATTCATGCGATTCGCATGGCTGGAGATTCTACAAAGGGAGGTACCATTTACGTCACACTAGAACCTTGTTCCCATCATGGACGAACCGGACCATGCGCAGAGGCAATTGTAAAAGCGGGTCTTAAAAAAGTTGTAATTGCTACGTTGGATCCTAATCCAATAGTTGCAGGCAAGGGTGTGAAAATTCTAGAAGAAGCAGGACTCGAAGTGATGATTGGAATTCATGAAGAGACATCTAGAAAAATGAATGAAGTGTTTAATAAGTTTATTGTCAAGAAACTGCCGTTCGTTACATTAAAGGCTGGTATTACCCTCGATGGGAAGATTGCGACACATACATCTCATAGCAAGTGGATTACATCTGAAGAAGCTAGGCTTGATGTCCATCATCTGCGAAATGAACATATGGCAATTCTTGTTGGAGTAAATACGGTAATTGCTGACAATCCTGAGCTAACGACTAGAATTCCTAATGGACGTAATCCGCTCCGCATTGTCTTAGATTCGACTTTGAAAATTCCCCTGGATTGCAAAGTAGTTACAGATAAATTAGCAGATACTTGGATTTTTACTAGTCAGAAATATGATGCTGATAAAAAAACTGCTTTAGAAAGAGAGAATATTTCCGTTTTCCACACAAGTGGATTAGATTCTGTAAACCCTACTGAAGTTTTAAGGCTATTAGGTGAAAAAGGGATATCTTCTTTATTAATTGAAGGCGGCGGCACTATTAACGCTACGTTTTTAGAACATCATTTAATCGACAAAGCGGTTATCTATATTGCTCCTAAATTTATTGGCGGAAAAAATGCACCAACCTTTTTAGAAGGTACAGGAATTAGTCAAATGAATGATGCAGTTGAGCTAAGAGATGCCGACATCGTTAAAATAGGGAAAGATTTTAAGTTTGTCGGTTATCCAATCTACAAAAATGAATAAATAAACAATTGAGGGATATGATTATGAAATTAGGTTTTGATATCGATGACACTCTCATCAGCTTAAGAGAACATGCTTTTCACATTTACAATAAAAACTTGAACCAAAACGTACCTATAGATATTTTCCATGAAATAAAGAAAGTAGAAATTCACGATGCATTCGGGCTTACCGCTGAGCAGGGCTCCAAAATGTGGAATGATTCTTTAGAAGAAATATATTTTACATCTTGTCCCGCTTATCCAGATGCAGTGGAAACGTTAAATGAATTATGTAGAGAAGGACATGAAATTTACTATATTACAGCTAGACCAAAAGAGCATGGGGAACGAACGAAACAGTGGATGATTGAGCAGGGATTTCCTGTTCAAGAAGACAAGTTCTTTTGTGGAATGAAGGATGAGGATAAAGTTCACATCATTCAAGATTTACAATTAGATTTCTATTTTGACGATAAACCGGATGTGTTAAACACATTAAACCATGATCAATTGACCGTTTATGTGAAAAATCAACCATACAATCAGCATTTAACAATTCCGAGACTTACTCATTGGAGTGAGTTGAAAGAAATTATGAATATGAGTAAACATGAACGGGAATCTTATTAGATTCTCGTTTTTTGATTGACTCTGAAAGACAATGTTGTAGATCATATGAATTCACGTACCCTAATGAAATTTCAATAATGGAAAAAGTATGTGTTTTGGTATTTGATGGTACAATAAAAAGAAGAATATTTTCATTTCTCTATAAATAGGGGATGTAAGTAAAGGAGATTGAATCGTTTGACAAATAAACAACTAAATCAAGAACTACCTGAAAATTATGATGAACTAAAAAAAGCAGCTAATCGTACATCTAGTTGGAGAGAACGCTTTGACGCTGTAGAAGAATTAGGGCTTTCAAAGCATCCAAAAGTAATCGATGTATTAACTAATCGTATGAAAAATGATTCGGTTTACAAAGTTCAAGAAGCTGCCTATCGCCAGTTAACAAAAATGGGTGAAGATGTAGAAATGCCAGCTCGCAATAAATTTGAATTGATAAAAGGGACAAAGAAAACATTTATTCGAATCAAAAAAAGTTTACCAAAAGATCATAGTTATGAAGATTTTAAAGAGAAGCTTAAGAAGATGCGTTTAGATATCTTTGATGCTTACGAAGGCGAAAAAGGTGCAGACTTTGATAAGTGGCTTGAAAGTGAATGGGTTGCTGCTTCGAAGTAAGTGTATAGTTGAAAAAACCGATTACATGGTGTAATCGGTTTTTCTTTGGTGTTATTAGTGATTATTCACAGTGGTGTTTATTAGTTGGGTAAACCGTATTGAAAACTCTTTTAGACGACCAAATTAAAATCATACAGTTACGGCAGGCTCTAATACTGTAAGTGTTAAATTTTCTGTATTCATTGTCACTCTCGCTCCAATCGGAATAGCAGCTTTTAAAGGGCCATGACCCGTTGCGAGATTACTGATTAATGGTTTTCCTAAAGGTACTAATATTTCATCAATGAGTTCATTATAAGTGACGCCATATGCCGGTTCACAATTAAAGCACTCACCCATTAAAATGCCGATACAATCATCAAGTTTACCAGCCAGTTTGAGGTGGTTGATATACCGGTAGACCGTGTTTATCGGTTCATGAGTATCTTCTAAGAGTAGAATTTTTCCTTCGGTATTGATCTCATATGGAGTGCCAATTGTATCTATAAACGAAGTTAAATTCCCTCCAACTACTGGTCCTGTAGCGATACCTGATACTTTCCTTACAAGTGGCATGCCAGGTGGATTCAAGATTTGCCATGGAGCTGTGACGGCAGAAGTCGCTCCAAAGAACTGGTTGAAGTTATAAGCGCGAGTTCGATTGTTAAAGTCTAAAAGCAAAAGACTGTGGAACGTAAGTAGGTCAGCGTATTCATAAAGAACATTCAATAGAACAGTAATATCACTATAGCCAGAAATAATTTTAGGATGATCTCTGATAACCGGGAAGTTTAAATAAGGGAGAATCGCCGCTACTCCGACACCACCTCTAGTGGGTAAAATACACCGCACTTCCTCATTTTCAAACATTCTCATTAGATCTGCTGCTCTATCTTCAGGTGGCCCCGCTAAAAATCCGGTTGAAGCGTAAGTGCTTTCTCCGATGATGACTTTAAAACCCAAACTTTCAAGTGTGGCAATTCCTTCATTAATTCTAGAAGCTTCTAAAGGACTTCCGAGCGTGACAATTCCAATCGTATCGCCAGGACGTAATTGAGGTGGTAAAATCGGCATTCAAAGGCTCCTCCCAAAAAACGCAATCGTTCCTATAAGAGTATGACTAGTTTGGATATGATAGTACATTAAAGAAAAATTCAAAAGTATGGCAACCACATGATTTTCAAATGAAACATCTGTAGAATAGGAGGAAATAAGTGAATGGGTGATATGATGCAACGGCCAATACAGCTCAAAGTAAAGTCTTCATTTGTAAAAAATTATAAAAATGGATTACCCCTTATAACTGAAGATTCAGTTCAAAATCATAAGGATTTACAAGTAGAGGGTTCAATTTTTGAACTGGTAGACGACCAGAAACAATTTATCGGAAAAGGTTACTATGGTTTGCAAAATAAAGGACGGGGGTGGGTCCTTTCAAGAAATCGTAATGAAGTATTTGATTATGCCTTTTTTCTCCAAAAATTTAAACAAGCACGGTTGCATCGAGAGTTCCTTTTTCAAGATGTAGAAACGACAGCATTTCGCTTGTTTAATGGAGAAGGAGATGGCATCGGTGGATTGATCATTGACTATTTTGACGGTTTTTATGTAATCAGCTGGTATAGTGAAGGGATTTATTCATTTAAAGAATCGGTCATTCAAGCATTACATGAAGCTGTGGAAGTCAAAGGTCTTTATGAGAAAAAACGATTTGCTTCTAAAGGTACATACCTAGAGGACGATGATTTTGTTTCGGGTGAAAAAGCCACTTCTCCACTTATTGTAAAAGAGAATGGGATGAATTTCGCTGTCTATTTGAATGACGGAGCAATGGTCGGAATTTTCCTTGACCAACGAGATGTACGAAAAACGATTCGTGATTCTTATGCTAAAGGGAAGACTGTTTTAAATACATTTTCATATACTGGTGCCTTTTCGGTAGCTGCGGCATTAGGTGGTGCAGAAAAAACAACTAGTGTCGATTTAGCGAATCGCAGTAAAAGTAAGACAATAGAACAATTTAGTGTAAATGAAATTGATTATGAATCTCAGGATATTATCGTGGAAGATGTTTTTAACTACTTTAAATACGCTGTTCGAAAACAACTAACGTTTGATATAGTCATCCTGGATCCACCAAGTTTTGCGCGATCTAAAAAACATACTTTTAGCGCTGGGAAGGATTACCCGGACTTGTTAGAACAAGCGATTGCCATCACAGAGCAAAATGGAATTATTGTGGCATCTTCAAATTGCAGTACGTTTGATATGAAAAAATTTAAAGGCTTTATTGATAAAGCATTCAAACAAACAGGTGGAGGGTACAACATTTTAGAAGAATTTTCATTGCCTACAGATTTCAAAACGATTCCGGAATTTAAGGAAGGCAACTATTTGAAAGTAGTTTTCATTAAAAAACTTACCTAAACATTTCTATGTTAATTACTGCATGTCAACGTGATCGTAGTTGACATGCTTTTTTTATTCTAAATATTAAAAAAACTTATTAATACTTATTGTGTATTTAATTTTTTATATGTAGAGTTTATCTATAAAACGACAAAATGAGGTATCCTTATGCAATTGTTAACTGTACATTTCCTATTCAATCTTTCGTTACTCATTGTATTGCTATTTTTCTGTTTCATGTGGGCAGAGAAATCAGGAAGTATAAGGTTTTATAAAGGAACATCTGTCTTGTATTTTGTCGGATCTTTATTGCTCTGTTATGTATTTTCATTTAGATTAAATGGTGAACTGGTACTAGATTTAAGGATTGTCCCATTTATGATAGGTGGACTCTATATGGGATTAAGTCCTTTATTAGGCCTATTGATCATTGTCATTCGGGGGTTTCATGGTATCGATTTTGGATTTTATTTAGCAGTCCTATTTTATGGATTATTTAGCTTTTTAATATGGTACATGTCTCCCTGGTTTCTGAAACGTACATCCAAACTTAGAATTCTTTTGTCAGTGGGTATTACATTGGCCGTAAGTTTGCTCATTTTAATTGTTCTTCAAATTGTATCACCATCTTACAGCACGTTAGATGTGTGGTTTGCTTATCTATTTGTACCACCACTCGGAGTGGCTATGATTGCTTATATCATTGAAGATATTGAAAAAAATGTTATTTTACGGCAACGTATAGTTAAATCTGAAAAATTGGAGGCTTTTGAGCAATTGGGATCTGCAATATCCCACGAAATTCGTAATCCATTAACGTCTGCCATCGGTTTTGTTCAACTCCTTCAAGATGATTTGCTCGAAAGTGAAAAAAGAACAGAATATCTATCCATTCTTAAAGGAGAATTAGAATCAGCTGAAAGGGTTATTCAAGATTACTTAACCTTTTCAAAACCAGAAATGGAAGTAATTGAGGATATCGATATACATGTTGAATTACATCAAGTAATGAAATTACTACAACCTATTGCGAATTGGAATTCTGTGAAGGTAACGACTAATTTTTCGTCATTCGGAATGATTAAAGGAGATCGTCAAAAATTTCACCAATGTTTTATTAATGTAATGAAAAATGCAATAGAATCAATGCCTAATGGAGGCAATTTGACTGTCGAAACAATTGTCACAAAAAAAGTAGTGACTATTCGAGTCCAGGATACGGGAATTGGAATGACCAAAGACCAACTAGTACGATTAGGGGAACCATATTACTCTACGAAAGGTTCAAGAGGAACGGGTTTAGGAGTAATGGTTGTTTACAGTATTGTAAAAGCCATGAAAGGATCGATTAAAGTAGAAAGCGAAGTAGGCATGGGGACAACCTTTCAATTTTCTTTTAATGCTTCTGTTTCTAATTGGTGATTTTAACTGAGCTTAATACAAAGGACTGCACCCAATAAAAAGGTGCAGTCCTTGTTTTATTTCGAATAAAAATTCTCAGTATAATAGGGCTGATTTTCTTCATTGAAAGCTACGCCAACTCCTAGTAAGGAGAAATCTGGTTTTAATAAATTTTCTCGATGTCCTATTGAATTCATCAATCCTTCATGAGCGAAAATACTGCTGGATTGCCCATATGCTAAGTTCTCTCCAGCTACTCTATAGGAGATTCCATCGCTCGTCATTCGATCGAAAGGAGATTCACCTTTTAAATTGGTATGACTGAAATAGTTATTAATCGCCATGTCTTTACTATGCTCGAATGCCGTAATCTGAATTAACGAATCCCATTTTACTGCATTTACACCATGGTGGACTCTTGCCGCATTTGTTAGGTCAAACAATTGAAGTTCAAAACCTTCCTGTAAGGGTTTACTTCTATTTGCATATACAGATGGTTTGCGTTTCTCTAGATTTTCAGAAAGAATTTGAATCGCAGTAACGGTATTGTTTTCGTGTTCATCGTAGAAGATGGTCACATATACATTTTCGATTAAAAAGGTGTCAGAACCCTGATCTTCATTCAAAATAAAATTGGTATTGCCTTTGGTGATATAAGAAAGGGGTTTGCCTAGTGCTTTTCTGACGTCTTCTTTAGAGGAATTTAATTTAATTCCTAGAGAAGAGGAGATGAGATCATTATTGGTAAATAATCCGTTTACTTTGTTTTCCGAATCAAAGGAGACCATGAAAAAATTTTGATAGTCAGTGTGGAAGGTATGCCAAGAAATTCCGTACTCATTCGCAGTGATACGTTTTGGCTTGCCTATTTCCTCGGTAACAGATTCCTTGGGAGTCCCAATTTCAATGTTGTGAACTGAGAATAAACCTGAGGTAGGTGTTTTTAATGTGGGTTTATCAACTGGTTCAATTGGAGTGGGTATGATTTTGTTTTTTTCTTCTACTAATTGAGCTGGTAATTCGGTGATTGCTGTTTGGATGGTTTCAACAGACTCCTTAAAAAGGGGTTGATTCTTTATATATGCAATTCCAATTTGAACTTGTTGATCTATATTGTCTAAAAATGATGTATCTACATAATCGTCTGCATAGTCTTCCCATAAGGGGCTTGTCACATATGCTCCTATTGTGAGTAAAATTAAAAGTCCAATGGTTCTCAATAAAATCTCCTCCTGTCTTTCTATTTTAGTCGGATTTTGCTAGAATCCAAAAGAAACGCACTTCTCTATTAAATATACTAACCATTTTTTGGTCAATGGATACTCAATGAATCTAATTTAAGAGTGTTTATTTAACTCTATTATCTTCTTGAAATCTCCTTTGGACATAGAACCTATAAGGGTTTACACTAAGGATATCAGATTTAATGAGGGAGCCTCTATGCATACAATTATTCATTACCTTCAAGACATGTGGTTCTACATGGCTATCTCCATGCCAATAATCATTTGTTACCGTATTTATCGTATGAAGAAATCTAAACGTAAGGCGAATAAATTCCATGAAATTGGTGTTATTACCTTTATGATTTTTTTAATAGGTTTGCTTTCTCAAACCATAATTCCGAGTGTTTCAATAATCAATGGATCCATCTATTTGATCAATGGAAATTATCAGGCGGTTAATTTAGAATTTTTCCGTGTATTCCGTGAAACATATAATGCGATTAAATACCTTGATTTTTGGCAACCTTTTTTGATTAATTTTATGGGGAATATTTTCATGTTTATTCCGATTGGATTCTTTTTGCCATTGCTTTGGAAAAAATTCGATCATGTTTTATTAACAGTTAGTACAGGGTTTTTATTGTCATTGTCTATTGAACTCTTGCAGCTAACACAATCAAGAAGTAGTGATGTAGATGATTTGTGGCTTAACACTTTGGGTGCACTAATTGGTTTTATTTTCTTTACATTAATTCCAAAAAAATCTAGTCAGAGGTTTAAGAAGGGACCGTTGGGGTAAATACATATTGACAAAAATATGTAAGGAGTACTGCATCATGATCCCAACAAAAGAAACAAAAATGGACGAAAAAATAATGACCGTCATTGATGACTTAGTAGAGCAAGGCGTCTATAAAGTAGACGGCAAACAACTATATGAATTGTCCTTATATGAATTAATAAAAGAGCATATGGAAAAAGCAAACTAATATACGTCAGAATGGCAATGAGACACATTGCTATTCTGGCTTTTCTTATGCAAATTGTTATAATTTTGTTTGAAAAAGCATCAAAAGGACGGCTTATGTAATGAAGGAATAAATGCTATAATTTCAGTTTGAAGCGAATAATAAATACAAAAAATTAATTGCTGTAAAAATTTCATGCCAATAAAGTCTGTAGTGGAGGTTTTCAAATGAATCAAGCAAAACGAAAACAACTCTCAAATGAATGGTTAGAAGAAGCTACAATCATTCAAATGCAAGAGAAAATGGCAGCAAATGAGATTACTTCCGAAGATCTTGTTCTAATGTATTTAGAAGCTATAGCGGAGAAGAATTCTCATGTTAATGCTATTCTAGAAGTGAATCCTAAAGCTCTTCAAATCGCTCAATCCTTAGATGATGAACGTTTAGAAAAAGGGCCACGCTCTGTTCTTCACGGAATTCCAATTTTATTGAAAGATAATATCGAAACATCAGATGAATTACATACTAGTGCCGGTTCTTTGTCATTGGCTCAACATTATGCCTCAAATGATGCAACTATTGCCAAAAAACTACGAGACGCAGGTGCAGTTATTTTAGGTAAGACAAATATGACCGAATGGGCAAACTTTATGTCAGATAAAATGACCAACGGATTTAGTTCACGAGGCGGACAAGTTTTGAATCCCTATGGTCCGTTTGATGTCGGTGGGTCAAGTTCAGGCTCTGCTGCTGCAATCGCCTCTAATTTAGCTGCTGCTGCCATTGGAACAGAAACATCGGGTTCCATATTAAATCCTGCTGCACAAAATGGGTTGGTTGGTTTAAAACCAACAGTGGGCAGTGTTAGTCGTGCAGGAATTATTCCTTTATCACATACACAAGATACGGCCGGTCCTATGACTCGTACAGTAGAAGATACCCTTCATTTATTTGCTTCAATCGTTGGATCGGATGATCGGGATCCCATTACTCGAAAGAGTCGTGTATTTAAAGAAATTACATGGACGGACTGTCTAAATGCTCAAGCACTCAAAGGGAAAAGAATTGGGATTGCACGTGCTATTTTTGAAAAAGAGATGTCTGCGGAACGTGCTGACTTATTTGAAAGACAAATAACAGTATTAAAAGAACTTGGTGCAGAAATTATTGACCCAGTTGATATTGGCTGTTTAGAAGACGAATTAGGCTACGCCGTTTTAACCAATGAATTTAAAGCTGATTTAAACGGCTATTTAGCTAAGACAAACGCTTCTAATCCTATAAGATCGCTAAGCGATGTAATTCATTTTAATAATCTTCATCCAAATGAAACACTAAAGTTCGGACAAATTTTGCTTGAGCGTTCTGAGCAAACTTCTGGTACATTAACTGAAAAAGAATATATTAAGGCACTTACAAACAATCGATATTTAGCTGGTGAAATCGGATTGGGTAAAGGTCTCGATGACTTCCGACTCGATGCCCTAGTTTTTCCGCAAGACCATGGCTGTAGTATAGGAGCAGCGGCAGGCTATCCATCAATTACTGTTCCTGCAGGTTTTACACAAGCAGGTGAACCATTTGGACTAACCTTTTCATCGAGAGCATGGAGTGAGCCAATGCTCATTTCGATGGCATATGCTTTTGAACAAAAAGTAAATGCTCGGAGAAAACCTACATTCACGATACAATGAACATACATTATGTTTCTGGAAAAGAGAGTTGATATTAAGATGACGCTAAACAATTCATTTTTACCCATATTATTAGGTTCTGATATGAATGCATATGGGATGGCCCGTGCGTTTCACGAAGCTTATGGAATAAAACCACTTGTATTAGGACGTATGAATTTGTCTGCAACACAGGACAGCAAAATTTTGGATTTCCAAGTCATTCCTCGTTTAAATGAACAGGATGTTTTTGTTCCTGCTCTTGTGAAAGTAGCTAGTGAACATCCAAACCAAAAATTGCTGTTGCTCGCTTGTGGAGATGATTACGCAAAATTAATCATTAAAAACAAACAGCAATTACTTCCTTATTTTGCAGTTCCATATATTGATGAATCCTTAATGGAACGCATCGTTTTAAAAGAAAACTTTTATGAAATTTGTGAGCAATACGACTTTGCCTATCCGAAAACAGCATTATGCACGTTTGAGAATAAAGATGAGTTCGCTATGGATTTCAAGTACCCAATTATTATTAAAGCTTCTAATTCAGTAGCCTACTGGAATTGTTCATTCCCTGGGAAAAAGAAAGTATTTGTGGCACATGATGTAGCAGAAAAAAATGCGATTATCGAAGCCATTTACAATTCCACATACAAGGATAACCTAACGATTCAAGAATTTATTCCTGGAGATGATTCGTTCATGCGTGTATTAAATGCGTATGTAGGAAAAGATGGAAAAGTGAAGTTAATGTCACTAGGAAATCCAATCTTAGAAGAACACTCTCCAGAAGGAATCGGGAGTTATGCAGCAATTATCAATACTTTTGATGAAGCATTGTTAGATAAAGTGCGATTCTTCTTAGAAGATATTGGCTATAACGGGTTTGCAAACTTTGATATGAAGTATGATTCGCGAGATGGAGAGTATAAGCTATTTGAAATTAATTTACGTAATGGTCGTAGTAGCTACTACGTAACGGCAAGTGGTCATAATTTAATGCAGTATGTAGCAGATGATCATATGTTAAATATTCCTCAAGAACTAACGTATGCAAAGGATAAGCATCTTTGGATGATCATTCCGAAAGGCGTTTTATTCAAGTATGGAAAAGAAGGTGCTTTGTTGGATGAAGCGAGAAAATTAATTGAAGAAGGTAAAGTTACAAATCACCTTTACTATTCAGAGGATTTTAGTCCAAAACGTTGGTTGAAATTAACGTTAAATAATTTAAATTACTATCGAAAATATAAAAAATATTTTAATAACAAAGGTTTGTCTTAAACTATGGGAAAAAAAGTATTAGGCATTATCGGTGGTGTAGGTCCGCTGGCGACCATGCTTCTTGGTGAAATGATTGTTAGACGTACAGCTGCGTCTACAGATCAAGAGCATGTCCAAATGGTCATTACTAACAATACGACTATTCCAGATCGTACCCTGTATATATTAGATCGTTCCAAAGAAAATCCTGTTCCTGTAATGGTTTCAGATGGACAAAAGTTGAGATCCATTGGTGCTGAGGTTATTGCGATACCTTGTAATACTGCGCATAGCTTTTACGAGCAAATTCAAAAAGGGATAGGATTACCGGTTATTCACATGATCCAAGAGACTGCAAAAAGAGCAAGTATTGTCGGTGCAAAAAAAGTGGGAATACTAGCAACAACAGGAACTCTAACAGCCTCTGTTTATCAGATGGCTTGTAGAGATGTAGGCATTCAACCAATTGTACCAGATGAAGAAACGCAAAAATTAGTTATGTCTGTTATTTACGATGACGTGAAGGCGGGTAAACCAGTAGATTTCTTGAAGTGGCAACAAATTGTATCGACAATGAAGGCGCTCGATTGTGATCGGATTATATTAGGCTGCACCGAGCTGTCTATTGTTAATAAAGAATTGAAATTAGATGAGTTATATATCGATTCATTGATGGTATTAGCTGATTGTGCAATTGAATTATGTGGTTACGAAACGATATGAAGATTTAGACTCCATCCTCATTATAGGGTGGAGTCTTTTTTTCTGGCTGGTAAATTAAGTCTACTCGCTAGTGTCCAGCTTTGGGGGTCATGCCAACCCTTAATTCCAAATGAGAATACGCTTCACTCCCGCAGAAAAACTGGCTATCGAGACCCCGTAGCTTGCGAGGAGGCTCGATGGTCAGTCTGCAGGAAAGGACGCGAATTCTCTATTTAATATATTAGCACTGTTACCTTCACCTGTTGATTTTTGATAAATAAAAGAGGGGAATCCGCTCCCTTTCCGCAGACGAACTGGCAAGCCTCCTCACTCGTACCGAGCTGCGGGGTCTTGCCTGGCCGTTATTCCGCAGGAGTGTCGCAGATTCCTCTACTATCAACCATATTGTTTAACAAAGCGATACATTTAATTACTCATGTAAATGCATGAATGATCTATGTGAAGAGAATACGCGTCACTCCCGCAGAAAACTGGCTATCGAGACCCCGCAGCTTGCCAGGAGGCTCGATGGTCAGTCTGAAGGAAAGGACGCGTATTCTCTTTTTATAATTAATCACTGTTAACTTCACCTGTGGATTCATTTGTTTGGTGTCTTTAAAGGAGTGTCACAGAGCACCCACTATCGACAATTTCATTTAACAGAGCTAACTATAATATGGCAATAATTAGCTGTGTAAAGGGCTAATTTATGCGATTTGTGGTACACTTAGCAGATGTAGTGTAAAGGTGGAGAAGACCATGTCATTTATAAACGAACTAAAAAAAGAACTTCAAGACAAGTGGAAGTTCGATACAGAAATGCCCGTACAAACCCAATTGATTCCAGCAATGTTAGAAGGTAAAGATGTTGTTGCTCAATCTCCAACAGGTTCAGGGAAAACATTAGCATATGTATTGCCTATTCTTGAGCAAGTAGATGGATCGAAGCAGGCAACACAGGCGCTTATTGTCGCTCCTTCGCAAGAACTTTCGATGCAAATACTTGAAGTATTGCGCGAATGGACGGCTGGAACAGATATCACTGTTACTCAGTTAATTGGTGGAGCAAATATGCAACGCCAACTTGAAAAGCTAAAGAAAAAACCAACGATTGCCGTGGGAACACCAGGTCGATTAAATGAATTAATTAAAGCCAAAAAACTAAAATTGCATGAAATTCGTTATATAGTGTTAGATGAAGGCGATCAATTATTAGCTCGCGACCATAGAACAACTATTAAAGCAATAATCGAAGGGGCTAATCCACAGCGTCAGGTTGTTGTTGTATCTGCAACGATTACAGAAGAGATTGAACTAGTAGCCTCACGTTTAATGAAAGAGCCGATTCGCATTCAAGTCAATCACGATGAGCTGCCAGCTCAAGGAAAAGTAACTCATTCTTTCGTCAAGATTGAAGAGCGAGACAAAACCGATATGTTAAGAAGACTTGCGCATACAGACGGACTAAAAGGTTTGGCATTTGTTAATAATTTAGATCAGTTGCTTATGAAAGAAACAAAATTAAAATTCAGAGAGGCAAATGTCGTGGCTTTGCATTCTGATATGAAAAAAGAAGAGCGAAAACAAGCGATTACTGCATTTAGAAAAGGGGAAGCGAAGATTTTAATCGCGACCGATATTGCTGCTCGTGGATTAGATATTGAAGGAATCACTCATGTTATTCACGTGGATGTTCCTCACACAATTGAACAGTATTTACATCGTTCCGGACGTGCAGGACGTGCTGGTGCAGATGGTGAGATTTTAACATTGCTCTCTTATATGGATGAAAAGAATTTTAAAAAGTGGACAAAAGAGTTGCCTTCTAAACCTGTTCAAAAGGTTTGGGATCGAGGAGTTTTAATTGAAGGTTCATCTAAAACTCTGCAACAAAGGGGGAAAAAGAAATGATGACATTTGAAGAGAAATTAGCAGAGTATGCCGATTTGGCTGTCCGTGTCGGAATTAATGTTCAACCTGGTCAGAATGTATTGATTAATACTACTACAGATACGTTAGAATTTTCCCGCCTTATTGTAAAAAAAGCGTATGAAGCAGGTGCAAAAGGTGTACATGTGAATTTCACAGATGGTCCAATTCATCGAGCATTTTTTGACTTAGCACCTGAATCTGCTCTGAAAGAATTTCCTGCGTGGATGGTTACGCAACGAAACGATCTTATCGATCAGCAAGGTTCTCTACTTTGGATTGACGCTGAAGACCCTGATTTACTTGCTGGCGTTCCTGCAAAACGAATCTCAGATTATCAAAAGACTTCTGGTCGTGCTTTAGAAAAATACAGAGCAGCCGTTATGTCTGACAAAATTGCTTGGTCAATCATTGCGATACCATCTGAAATGTGGGCGAAAAAAGTATTTCCGAATTTGCCTAAAGAAGAACAGGTAATGGCTCTTTGGGATGTAATCTTTAAAACCGTCCGTATTGGTGATGGCACTGCTGTTGCCAAATGGAAGACTCATATTCGTGATTTAGAATTACGTGCAACAATGTTAAATGAAAGTAGATACAAAAAGATTCATTATTCTGCTCCAGGCACTGAATTATCGATTGAGTTGCCAGAAAAACATTTATGGCTTTCTGGTGCAAGTAGAACACCTAACCAAACGGCTTTTATTGCGAATATGCCTACTGAAGAAGTGTATACGGCACCATTAAAACATGGGGTAAATGGATATGTTAAAAATACAAAACCATTTGTATATAAAGGGAATATAATTGACGAGTTCACTTTAACTTTTAAAGACGGTAAAATTATAAAAGCTCATGCAGAAGTAGGGAACGATTTACTTCAAGAATTAATCAATAATGATGAAGGTTCATCATATTTAGGTGAAGTCGCATTAGTTCCGCATGATTCACCTATCTCAGCTTCAGGTATTTTATTCTACAACACCCTATTTGATGAAAATGCGTCAAACCATTTAGCTATTGGGGAAGCATACCCAACATGTTATGAAGGTGCACGAGATTTAGAAGAGTCTCAATTACAAGCGCTTGGATTAAATACATCTATTACACATGAGGATTTCATGATTGGTAGTGCAGAGATGGATATTGATGGAGAATTGCCAGATGGAACTAGAGAGCCGATTTTCCGCAAAGGAAATTGGGCTAAATAAAGAAGGTGCGTTCAATGAAGAAGAATTTTTTTATTGTCTTAAGCATTTTGGTCATGTTCATGTACGTACCCATTCAAGCTTCTGCACTTGTGAACGCGCCCGTTAGCTATATTGCTCTAGGGGATTCTCTTGCTGCAGGACAAACGCCAAATCGTGAAATTGATACGGGATATAGTGATTTAATTGCACAAGAAATTGCTCGAAATCAACCACTCGCCTTTTATTCGAAAGCGCTAGCATTTCCCGGTTTTACAACGGCAGATGTTTTGGAAAGGGTTCAGTCTGAAGAGGCAAAACCACTTTTGAAAAATGCTAATCTTATTACGATTTCTGCTGGGGCAAATGATCTTCTTCGAATGATAAAAGTGGATGGAGCATCGGGTTCAATCGCTTTTCAGCAAATACCTGCAGATTTCTCGTTGAATAAAGCACGCGAGAATATGCAAAAACTATTAGCTGAATTGAAAAATCGTGCACCCAATGCACAAATATATGTCATGGGTTATTATTTTGCTTATCCTCATGTTCGTGATTCGCAAAAAGAAGGTACTGCAAAACAGTTAGACAAGTTAAATGAAATTTTAGCTCGTGTTTCAAAGGAAGCTGGTGTCCAGTTTGTTTCAGTTGATGCTGCATTTAGTGATACGGCAAAAGATAAGATTCCTAACCCAATAGACGTACATCCAAATGTCGAAGGTTATCGTGCAATGGCTAATCAATTTTTAAAGATGTATTCTAACGGCCAAGCCCAAGTGCACCCGGCTGAAATACCGACTGCCAATCCTTTAACATTCGAAGAGTTAATGAATACTCAAAAGAGTTCGAAACCCATTAAAGACGAGTCGGCATTACTGCCATCATCCAATTTATCAAGTAACCTAATGGTCTTAACAGAATTACGTCCATTATCTTAAAAAAAGCTTGAACTCGAAAAATCGAGTTCAAGCTTTTGCTTATTTTCTTGGAGTTGTGAATTTTGTGCCTTTACGAGAATCTAGTGCTTTTTTTACTATCGGTATTACGCTAGGGGCAAATTTGATGGCTGTTTTAACTAATTTACCAAGTTTCATGAGAATCGCTCCTGTCTGCTGTATCTATATTATTATGAATTCCCCAACTTAAAGGCTATCAAACATTTTGAAGCAATTTAACCCCTTGTACAATATTCCAAATCAATACAAGAAGAGCTACAATTCCATATACAATCATAAATAGGACTGGTAAGCCTGTAGCGAGAATGCCGAACCCCGAGTTCGAGCCACCAAAAGACATAGTAGAAGCTGAAACCATCCCAATGGCAAATACGACAAAAGCAATCACTAACAATCCAACTGGTATTAAATGAGACAATAAAGATCGTTTAGCATGATATTTGACCTCTTGATCTACGGTTACAAAGTATATGATGATGGGTAGTAAAAACGGAGCAAATAAAATACTAAAGTAACACAATGCTGACAACATTCGATTGTTATCCACTTGAAATCCTCCTACTTATTTTCGATACTTACTATACGTGAAGTTAGGAAATAAGTTTCAAGTTAGTGCGTGTTTCGTTAATATTTCTGCATATTGTTCTACTGAAGAAATGAGAACATATTCACCAGGCCCATGCCAGTCATCACCAGCTGGTCCGAATTCAATTGCTCCCGCTCCTGTTTTAGCATAATACCTTGTATCTGCAGCTCCATGTTGACCAAATAAAATGGCATCTTTTTGTGTTACTTCAGAAGTAACAATTGCCAATGTTTTAACGAAATCATTATCTTCAGTCGTTACAATAGCAGGCGATTTCCCCCCAGGTTTCACAACTGTGTTTTTATTCAGCGATAATGCTAAATCATTCATTTCTTTTACAATGTCTTGCCATTTTTGACCTGGAACAAACCGAATATCGTATGCAACCTCGCATGTATCAGGGACCATATTGTATCGATCACCAGCTTGTATTTTAGCTAAGTTGACTGAAGGATGTTCGTAATAGGCATTGCTCACTTTATAGAAAGGTAAGGATTTTAATTTGTCATGGAATGCATATGCTAATTCAATGGCATTTGTACCTTCCCATGGACGTGATCCATGTGCACCTTTCCCGTGAAATGTTAAATCTACATGGATAATTCCTTTTGACTGAACGCTAAGTTTCAGATGTGTTGGTTCACCACAAATAACAAAATCACCTGTATGGCCAGTCTCAACTAAATGTCCAGAGGTTTTGCGTCCACCAGTTTCTTCATCTGTCACAATATGTAGGGCAATTCGGTGTGTTAATTCCTCAGGTGTTAATGAAATTCGTCTAAACGCTTCCATCATTGCTGCAACACCCGCTTTCATATCTGCAGATCCACGCCCATATAATTTATCTCCATCAATTACGGGATTGAACTGTTCAAGTTTCCCAGGAACTACATCCACGTGACCATTCCATACAATCGTAGATGGTCCAGTACCAACTTCAGCATGAATCATTAAACGACCTTCATTTTCGATCACTGTATGTTCGATATCGTGACTAGTTAACCAAGTGGAACAGTACCGCAGTGCTTCGTTTGCTCCTTCTTCAGTATCACTTTTAATGGCGATTAGATTTTTTAACAACTCAATCATCCGAAATTCACATCCTTATTATATTTAGTACTTTAAGTATATCCACGCTTTGTGCTACTCACAAACGTAGAAATTCGTCTCTTGCTTCTCTTTCCCTAATTATGTACAATTAATCCGTAATAACCAAATAAGATGTATGAACCACAAGGGGAGCCGTTAAACGGCTGAGAGTGAACATGATTATGTTCTAACCCTTAGAACCTGTAAGTTAATGCTTGCGCAGGGATGTGGATAGAAACCGACACCAACGATGTCAGGCTCTGTCCTGTATTCGTTTTTTTTATTGGTTTTTTTCACCCCCAACATGCGATTTAC
>JBEVEQ010000005.1:0-18419 GCA_040512715.1 Paenisporosarcina sp.
GTAAATCATACAAAATTACTCTTGTTAATGATTGCCCTGGTAAATCTAAACCTTCCCATAAATGATATGAGCAAAGAACAGATATTCTACCTGCTTGGAAATCTCGGACGATTGAAGATAACTCACGTTCACCTTCAAAGACCATTTTAACTCTATCATCAACCGAAAGTGATTGTTCAAACATATGCATATCGCGTTTTGTTTTAAACAATATCAAGGTTGGTTCAATTGAAGTATCTAAAATTTCGATCACTTTCGCCTGTTTTTCATGAGATTCCACCGTATGACCCTCAATTTTCATGACTTCTTCATAATCAAAAGGAGATGCCACACTAAAAGAATGATACTGATCAATCCCTAAGGAATCTGCAATATATGAAAAGTCTTTTTTCACTGATAGGGTTGCAGAAGAAAAGACAACTGGAAGCTTCTTCGTAAAGAGCTTTTCATTTAAAATGTCTGTAACTAAACGAGGCATAATAACCAACGTTTCCACACCGTTAAGTTCTTCTAACCAATCGACAGCATCTCCCTGTTGCACAAATAATTGCAGAGAAAATGCATATTGCTCCAGGTATTCTTCAGCCATTCTTAGATCATACTCATCCATCGTATAAAGTTCAGATTCAAAAACAAATTCTTCTAATAATTGATGAACGATTTTAACAATGGAACGTCCTTGATTTAACACGGTTTCGGATTTTTGAATATGTTGTCTTTCACCGGCCTCACCATGTGAATGAAGAAGTAACTCTTTAAAGAATTCATCATGAGATTCTTGTAAAACTTCTAATAATCTCAGTGTCTTCTCTCGAACACCTTCTCCTCCAAGTCGATTAATCAGTGTTTCAAGCGTTTGGCTTTGAACTTCATATGTGAGTGCACGCTGAGCAGCATGTTCTAGCAAATGTCCTTCGTCCAACACAATCATCGATACTTCAGGTAGTAAAGGGAGTTGACCTTCACGTACACGCGATTCCTTCGTCCAAATATGTTCCATTAAAAAGTCATGAGAACAAATGATTAGATCGCCAGCTTCACGGTAGTTTTGTCTGTGTATGGTTTGCCCACAACGATTTCTGAGATCACAAACGGCACATTGCTGGATTGGATGATAATTCACTTTCTGCCAATCTTCATCACTTACTTCAGGAAATGCACTGCGTTCGCCATACGGATAAACCTTTTGCATAGATTGATGACCATAAACAAAATCTGGAATGCCATCTTCTATTTGTTCTAGAAATTCTCCATCATCATTTTTTTGCTCATGTTCCATTCTCTTAAGACATAAATATTGATCCCTAGATTTAGCGAGACGTACATCAATATTCCACCCCAAAGTATCTTGAAGTTTTTGAATATCCCCTTCTTTTTTCACAAGCTGATCAATTAATGTTTCGTCAGCACAAGAAATTAACGCAGGTTTCCCTGTATATCTAGCGTAAGCAATAGCAGGTAATAAGTAAGCGATTGTTTTTCCTGTACCTACTCCAGCTTCAGCAAATAGAACACTTTTATTTTTTAGGGATTTCTCGATTTGATATGCCATAAAAATTTGCTCATCACGAGATTCAAATCCCTTTTCAGGAAGTTCGTCATATAGAACGTCCCCCATCCAATCACCCAGTGATTCGAAAAAAGAACGGTCTTTAGATAATTCAAAAGGTAACGTTTGTTTCATAGGAATCTCCCTTCTCTCGAACAGAAAAACACAGCTTGCACCCACTGGTACAAGCTGATGACTCTTTCTATTCTATTGCTTGAATGACATATTTAATCACGTGGTAGTTTTCTACCCCAGTATTGGTAATAGTTGGTTTCGATAAACCCATTAAATAATTTTCGTTTTTTGGTTGCTTTACGACCATATAAGCTTTCAAAGTCAGCCATCGACGATAACATATAAACAGACCAGGTTGGGTGATCATCCATCATACGGCCCATATCACGAATCATTTCTTCAATCACTTCTTTTTCACCGATACGCTCACCATATGGTGGGTTTCCAATCATAACACCATCGGTTGATGATGTTGTAAAATCACGCAATTGGCGTTGTTTGAAGTTAATAATATCTGAAAAACCAGCTTCGATTGCATTGTTTTTAGCTATATCAATCATTCGAGGATCGATATCAGTACCGGTAATATCCAAATGCTGATCGTAATCCGCTAAATCCTCAGCTTCTAAACGAACCTCATCCCATATTTTCTTCGACATCCATGGCCAGTCTTCACTAATAAAGTCACGATTGTAGCCTGGAGCAAGATTTTGACCAATCATTGCCGCTTCAATTGGAATGGTTCCTGATCCACAAAAAGGATCTACAAACGGACGATTCGGATTCCATTTCGAAACGTAAACAAGAGCTGCTGCAAGCGTTTCTTTCAAAGGAGCTTCCCCTTGATCCAAACGGTATCCGCGTTTATGTAGTCCGACACCACTCGTGTCGATGCTTAATTTAACCACATCTTTTAATATACTCACTTCAATCTTAAATGTTGCACCCGATTCGTCTAAAAACCCAATTCTTTTATGTGCAATTTTTAACCGTTCAGCAATTGCTTTTTTGACAATCGCTTGGCAATCGGGAACACTAAATAATTTTGATTTGACTGATTTACCTTGAACAGGAAATGCCGCATCTACTGGTAAATATTTTTCCCATGGAATGGCCTTCGTTTGCTCAAATAGTTGGTCAAACGTGGTCGCTCTAAAATCACCTGCGATGATTTTCACACGGTCTGCTACTCGTAACCACATATTGGCACGTGCGATCGCTCGCTCGTCCCCTTCAAAATAAATTTTACCGTTTTCAGTTTTTGTATCAAAACCTAATTTTTTCACTTCATCTGCTACGATGGATTCTAAACCCATTGCTGAAGTTGCTACCAATTGATGAGTTGTCATCTTCTCATCCTTTCTTTAACTGTTCTCATGTATTTCTTTTATATATAATATGAAGAAAAGCTCTCCGAATTAGTGGAGAGCTTGTTTAGTCAAGTATACCCATTAGAAAACCCAATAAGCCATGTTTTGTTATCACGTACTCAAACGGCTTACGCCTCGTACTTGTGAATAGTAATCATCTATCTACAGACAATGTCTGTCCCTCAATCCGTTCAATTCCTTCATGAGAGTGCCCCTACCATAATTTGGGTTTCTCGCTCGTGGGGTTTACCTCGTTCCACCTGATAAGTTTCCAGATCAGCTACGTCACTGTGGCACTTTCAGAGAACTCAACCATATCCAAAGACTTAGGTCTTGTTCCCGCCGTCAGCTTTTACACTGCCTTAGCTTATTTTTTGGCTAAGCACGAACACTACGGTCATCTCAGAACCGTGCGAGCATGGACTTTCCTCTACAACGTCAAGCGTTGCAGCGATTACCTGGATTCACTAAATGGTCTTTTCATTATACAAGATTTTCACACGAAATACAATGAATCTGGGGATGTTGTATTATTCGTACAACTTACTTCCGAATACATGTTTTTCAAGGTTTGATAGTCTTTTTAAAATATCGAAGTTCGTTGAACCCGTTGAAGGTGAAGAAACTTGACGTCTTGGTGTATCCAATAATTCTTCATGTAAACGTTTGTTTTCAGCTTTTAGTGAAGCAATAGTTTTTTCAAATGTTTCATAGTCCTGAATAATATCGTCTAAAAATTGGTCTACGTCATCTTGATTGTAGCCACGTAGTCCCGTTTTAAATTCTTTTTCCAAGATATCTTTAGAGTTTAATTTTGTTTCCATATTCATCGTCCTTCCATCTTTGCATACCTTGTCTAATTATATCATAATTTAGATTTTTAAAATCGTTTCTTGCAATTATTTCTGTCGAAGTGTGCGGTTGCCCGGGAAATATTTTCTTTTATTTTCCTATGTTAAAAGATCATTTGATAGTAAGGGTATCTGCGAAACTCCTGCGGAATAAAGGACTAGCGAGACCTTTTCGTTCGCGTAAAGGAAGTAGATTCCCTCTTTGAGTTTTTTCTTTGCGACGAAGCTAGCGAAGCGAAGCAGGAGCAGATGTTGTTCTCCGCCGTTTTGCTCCATATCACATATTATCAAGCAGGATTATTTATTACTGTACGTTTTGGTGAATGTTTTGAAAGACGGCGACTCCAGCGGGAATAGCGTGTCCAGTTAAACCCCACAGCGAGCGAGGAGCGAACGGACCGCCCGCGGAAAGCGTCCGTCTGTTTCTGTATCTGTATCTGCATCGCCACGCTAGCTTCGATACATGAAAGAACGTTGCATCGCTACGCTAGCTTCGAAATATGAAAGTGCGTTGTAACGAAAATCCACAGTATAGTTTAACAGGGCTTTTTTTAAAATATAAAAATTAATTAAGCTTTTTCAAAAGTCGTTTTAATCGTTTTTCAAATGCTTTCTTTAGTTTGAGCTTTTTTGTCTCAGTCAATTCAGGCAACTGTTCAAGTAAATCCAGTGCTTTCTTTGTATAAAGTAAAGCTTGATCAAAACGCTTAAATGTATGCTCATCAATCTTCGCTAATTCTTCAAATGCATTTATTTGATATCGAAGTGGTAAATGAAGTAAGGCATTTTTAAAAGATTGGTAAGCATCTTCCTTACGATTGAAACGCTTATAATTAAATCCTATGTAATAGAAAGCCATTGATGCATCATCCTTTTCATAAACAGAAGTGATCTGATCAAATTGATCCTGACTTTTTTCGTACATTTTTAAATCAGCAAACCATTTACCGATATTCGTTGAAGTCAGTGCTGTCTCCGTATATGACTCTTCTAATAGTAATTTAGACGAATGGATAAATAGCGTAAGTAAGGATAGAATATCCCATTCGTTATGATGGAGAACTTTTAATAGCGCATGTGGATCACCATTCTTAACAGCATCTAAATAAATTATCGGAGCTAAGTGTCCAGGTATATCACCAATACGTTTGAATCCTAATTTTTCAACTTCGATACTTGTTAATTTAAATTGCGTTAAGTCACCCTTCCACACTCTTCGAGATCCATGAAGTAAATCAATATGATGTGGCACAGGTAATTTTGGTAAATGGGTTCGGTTTAACGTCCATCTCGTTTCAAGCTGTGGCCAATCAAAGCTTTTACCGTTATAAGTGATGACTGTTTGATTGGGTTTCCACAATCCAGTTTCATATAAGAATGCCGTTTCATGACTTGGGTCCGCCATAAGATGTTGCGTTAACTCAAAATGATTATCTTTAAAAACCAATTGACCACTTAAGAAGATGTAAGTTCCAGTCCCTTTTAATCCGGTCGTCTCGGTATCAAAAAAAACAACATTTTGTCCATTTGTTGATATGGGATGCTCTTCTTCGATTTGATTCCATAAGTCAAAAGCATGGAATACATCAGATAACTGAAACGACCCGTGAAAAAATTGAGGAGAATACACCGTCTTTTTTACAAAAACATGGCCAAATTGATTTTCAACCACTTCTAAGCCCGCATCTCTCCATTGTTCTAAGTAAGTTGGAGGATTAGGCATAACAAAAGAAGCCAACGACGTTTCTTTCGCTGGCTTTTTTTTAATCAGTTTTTTCATTTGTAATAAATTCTTTTCAAATGACATAAAGGTCACCTTTATATTGTATTTGTTGGCTATGTTAATGTTCACTTTGATTTCTTCTTTTTACAAGAGATGGAGCAAAACATCGGAGACTCCAGCGGGAAAAGTGAAGTGCCGAAATCCACTCGGACGAAAAGTCCGAGTTTGTTTGGCGCAAGCCCACGGAAAGCGCAGATGTTTTGCGGAATATCAACAATCATATTTAACTTAGCTTAACTGTAAGTAAGCCAATAAACTCAGCACATCGTCTTTCATTCCGATACTAGCTTCTTGAGCCCCAATACATGCTGGGCAGCCTTGATCACATGGACAACTTTTCACGTGTTGATACACATGTTCTAACAATGAAGGCCAAACTTCGTAAACTCTTTCACTTATCCCGATTCCTCCAGGGTAACTATCATACACATAGTAGGTTGGTAATTCAGAATGAGTGGACTTCACTTGAGCGACTACATGAATATCTCGTCGATCACATTGAACAAATAACGGAACAAATAACCCAATTGAAGTGGCCGTTCCAGTCATTGCATCAGTCAACATGGAGTCTGTCCATGACTTTGGACGATTGAAGCTAATCCAACTAGATGAAGTGTGTAATTCTTCCGGTGGCAATTGAATAGGTCCTGACCCTATATTATCATGAGAATCAAATCGGATTTTCTTGAATATCGTAGCCATGGCTAATATGGATACATCCCCATAATAAATAGAAGCTTGATCAAATTCAATTTCTTTATCTTCGCTCATCACTTTTAATTCAACAGCTAAATTGGCATCTGTAAAATAATCAACATCAACTTCTCTGACATAGGCTTTCTTTTCTTCCCAGTCTAATTTTTCAACTTGAAATTGAATACCTTGATGCAAGTAAATAGCTTCTTCGTGCAAAAGGGTCATTGAACTGTAACGATCCATTTCACCAAGCACTTTCGTAGCTGCAGGAACTGTTTGATCAATAATCACGACATTCTCTTGAGAAGCAGATCGTAAACTGATTTCATGAGCTGGAAAACGATCACTCATCCAGTGCCACTTATTTGAAGTTCGCACTAAAATACCTTCATCCTCTAAATAAGCCAACAACTCTTGAATTTCAAACTCACCATATTGATCGGTCAAAGAGAATGGTAATTCAAATGAAGCACACTTTAAGTGATCCATTAATATGATTAAATTCTCCGGATGTATTCGTGCTTCTTCCGGTGATTGTCCTAATAGATAACCTGGATTGTTTACAATATATTGGTCTAGCGCAGTAGATTGGGCAACATAAATAATGAGAGCTTCATCTTGACGTCTTCCAGCCCTACCGGCTTGTTGCCAAGCACTGGCAATATTTCCGGGATAACCAGTCATGATACATGCTTGTAGCTGACCTATATCCACACCTAACTCTAATGCATTTGTACTTACGACAGTTTGTATGGTTCCATTTCTTAACCCTTTTTCGATCTCTCTTCGTTCAGAAGGTAAATACCCGCCTCGATATCCTCGAATGGACTCATCTTGAATTTTCTTTTTCGATAATTCTTTTAGGTAAGTCACTAACATTTCGACTCGAACTCTACTTTTCGCAAAGACAATCGTTTGGATATTTTCTTTATACAGCCTTTTAGCTAAATCTCTTACTTCTAAAATTGCACTTCTTCGAATTCCAAATGTCGGGTGCACAATTGGTGGGTTGTAAAATATAAAGTTTTTTATCCCAGCGGGTGCCCCGTTCTTACTGATCAATTGATGAGGTTCATTTGTCAGGGACTCAGCTAGTTCTTTAGGATTTGAAATCGTTGCTGACGTACAAATAAAAATAGGATTGCTTCCATAGTAAGCACATATTCTTTTTAAACGTCTTATAACATGTGCCACATGGCTACCGAAAACACCCTTATATGTATGTAACTCATCAATCACAATATATTTTAGGTTTTCAAATAAAGAAACCCATTTCGTATGATGAGGCAAAATCCCACTATGAAGCATGTCGGGATTTGTTAATACGATATGCCCTGCTTTTCTGACCTTTGTACGAATGCCTGGCGCCGTATCTCCATCAAAGGTATAGCTTAAAATGGATTGATCCATTTGTTCTATAAGTAAGTGTAAATCTGATTTTTGATCTTGAGCAAGAGCTTTTGTCGGAAAAAGGTATAAAGCACGCGAAGCAGGATTTTCAAGAATGGATTGCAAAACTGGTAAATGATAGCAATATGATTTCCCTGAAGCTGTAGGTGTAATTGCCGTAAACGATTGATTAGATCTTGCTAATTCATAGGCTTCCCGTTGGTGAGAATATAGTTTCGTGATGCCTCTTTTTTTTAATGCAGAAATAATTGATTCATGTAAATCAGCTGGAAAATCTGCTAAACTTGCAGGTTTTTCAGGAACGGTGTGCCAATGAGCAATTCGTTCTTTCATTACAGCATCAGTTTTCCACTCTTTTAATAATTCAGCAATAGACAAATTAGTTCGCATTTTGTTTTTCACCTATCTGCTCTATCGCATCCATGAATGCTTGTAAGGTATAGCAAGTCGATTGAATTGATTGGGCAAAGCGTTTTTTACCCGTTTCTTTATAAAATGACTGTACTAAATATTGATTAAATGCCTCAATTGCAGCATCAATTTGCTGGATTCGTATGTATTTTGGACGATTTTGTTCAATCCAAAGTCTCGATTCTTCTCTCCATTGAATAAGAAACAAATGCCAATGATCGGCATGTGGTTTTACTGTTTCAAAGAAATCCGGAGTTGAGTCATCTTCACGCATTTGCAGATGGCGCGCTAAACAAAGTTGACTTTCTTGATAGATCAAATTTGTTTTTTGAAATAATGACATGACGGTCAACTCCCTTTTTCTCTTTATCATATCAAATATCACGTCATTTAACCACTTTTACGGGAACAAACATTCCATTTCACTGTTTCTTCAGCGTTTTTTAAAACTCTTCCTAATACATGTCCTCTTTCAATAATCGTTTGTGCTTGTTGGGATCTTTCTTGTATAAACCGAACTTCTAGAATATGTTCTAGTAAAGATAGCTGTTCAATCATTTCTTCAATTTTTTTCATGGTGGATCCCTCCCTTTTGGTTATCATTTCATGTTTTGACTGAAAAACCTATACAGATGACAAAACTAGTAGTAATAAGACAAAACTTCTTCATTATCGACATATTTAATTGAAACCTTCAGCCTTTAAATACGTCTAGTATGGTGTGGTATGATAGAAGATATGCGAGGTGGATACAATGGTCATTAAGTACCCTAACGGAAAATCTTATAGTCCACAAAAAAATATTTTAGAAAAACAGAAAAATAAGGATTACACATACAGTAACAGGGGAAAAACCTTAGAGGATGAAATAAATGAATCAAACGAATACTATCTTCTTCAAGGTAAGGCAGTCATTCATAAAAAGCCTGTTCCTATTCAAGTAGTAAAAGTTGAATACCCTTCTAGAAGTGCAGCCGTCATTAGAGAGGCTTACTATAGAACCGCTTCTACCACAGATTTTAATGGCGTTTGGCAAGGTTTGTATATTGACTTTGAAGCAAAAGAGACGCAGAATAAGACTTCTTTTCCTTTGAAAAATATTCATGCTCATCAAATTGACCATATGATGAAAGTGATAGAACAAAAGGGAGTTACTTTTTTAATCGTGCGATTTTCATCGATTAATCGGTATTTTTTATATCCATTCCAGCCTCTAAAAATCGCCTGGGATCTTATGATACGTAATGGACGAAAATCAATCCCTTTAGAAGAGTTTGAAAAACAAGGATTCGAAGTTACTCCTAGTGCATTCCCAAGGATTGATTATTTGAAGGCTGTAACAAAAATGCTAGCACAATAAACTGTGTGGCTTTGAAAGTGAGGAGACGTTCGTGAGTGAAAAACCAAGTTCTCGTGGACAACGTAGAAAAGAATTAGAGAAACAAAAAAAATCAAAGCAATCTTCAAACAAGGGATTGTTTAAAAAAATCATAACAGCTGTAATCATTATAGGTCTTGCCGGTTTATTATTTGGCGCTGGTCTATTTGCATTCTATGCGAGCTCTGCTCCAGCACTAGATGAAGAAGCTTTGAAGGATCCTATTTCGACAGAAGTTTATGATAAAAATAACAAGTTATTTGCCACATTTGGTGCAGAAAACCGTGACTATGTTGCCTATGAAGAAATTCCGAAATTAATGGAAGATGCCATCTTAGCTACTGAAGACGTTCGTTTCTATGATCATATGGGAATTGACTTTTACCGTTTAGGTGGCGCAATCATTGCAAACGTTACGAGTGGCTTCGGTTCTCAAGGAGCTAGTACGTTAACACAACAAGTAATTAAAAACTCATTTTTACAAAATGAAAAAACATTAAAACGCAAAGCTCAAGAAGCTTACCTAGCTTATCAGCTTGAACAAAAATATGAAAAAGAAGAAATCTTTGAAATGTATTTTAATAAAGTATTAATGTCTGGACGCATTTGGGGAATTGGTACTGCATCACAATCTTTCTTTGGTCGTGACTTAAAAGATTTACAATTACATGAAGTAGCTTTATTAGCAGGTATGCCACAAAGCCCAAATAATTTTAATCCTTTTAAAAATCCAGAGGCTGCTGAAAAACGACGCAATATCGTTTTACGCCTAATGGAACAACACGGTAAAATTACGAAAGCTGAAATGGAAACTGCTCAAGCAATACCGGTTACAGAAGGATTAGTAGCAGCAGAAAAAGCTCAAGCGGCAAGTGTAATGAAGTATGATGCTTACCTAGATGTTGTTTTAAACGAAATCGAACGTAAAAGTGATGGAGATTCTCTATCTGACGGTTTAAAAGTTTATACAACGCTTGATCCTCAAGCACAAGAATCTGTAGAAAATGCTCTTAAGAGTGAAAACTTCCCTACAGAAAAAATGCAAGCAGGTATGACAGTTATCGATACGAAAACTGGTGCAATTGTTGCCATTGGTGGTGGACGTGATTATGGACCAGATAGAGGCCTTAATTACGCTGAAGACCGTAAAGATCGACAAATTGGTTCTACAGCTAAACCATTAGTCGATTATGGGCCAGCGATTGAATATTTAAACTGGTCAACTGGTCAAACAACTAATGACGAACGCATAACTTATTCAAATTCTGATCAACAAATTAATAACTTTGATGGAGAATATTTAGGCGAAATGACAATTCGTGAAGCCCTATATCGCTCACGAAATGTTCCTGCTGTTAAAACTTTCCGAGAAGTTGATTTAGATAAACGAAAAGATTTTGCTGATGGCATTGGAGTGCCTACTGAAAAACTAGGCAATGAATCTTCAGCTATTGGTGGATTCGCGGGAATGAATACAATCGATTTGGCTGCATCATATGCTGCATTCGGTAACTCCGGTATTTATACTGAGCCATATACAGTTAGATCGATTGAATACCGCGATGGGAAGACACGACGTACTTTCGAGCCAAAAGCTACACCAGCGATGAAAGACTCAACAGCATATATGATTACTGATATGCTGCGCGATGTTGTTAGTGAGCGCCGTGGTGCTTCTGGAGCTGCAGCAGCTGTTTCTGGAGTTGATATTGCCGGGAAAACAGGAACTACCAATTATACTGCAAAAGATAGAGAAGCTTTCGGTCTAAGCAGTAGCCACGCACCTGATGTTTGGTTTGCTGGATATTCAACCAATTATTCAATTTCTGTATGGACTGGGTATGAAAAGATGAATCAAGGAATAGATACTTCCAACAGAAATGAACGTACTTTCGCACAACGATTATTTAAAGAAGTAATGACCGATGTATCAGCAAACAAAGATAATGCTAATTTTAAACGTCCGAATTCAGTTATTGAGGCTACGGTTGAAGTTGGGACTTCTCCCCTTCGCTTAGCAAGTGAGTTCACGCCAGACGAACTGAAACAAACCGAGTTATTTGTTCGAGGCAGTGAACCAACACAAGTCTCTGAGACATACGAACAACTTGAAATTGAAGCACCTTCGAAATTAAAAGCTGATTACAGTGAAGGTGATCAAATAGTCACTCTTTCTTGGGATCATAAAAAACCAAAACGTGGCAAAGATGAAATTAATGTATCCTTTGAAGTATCAGTATCCGTTGATGGAGCTGGTTCGACTGTCCTTCAAACAACTGATCAAAAAGGATTAATTGTTCAAGGAATCGAACCAGGAAGATCCTATACCTTTACGGTTGTTGCCATTGCAGATGAAGTTCGAAGTGAACCTGCTTCTGCAACCTTAGATATTAAAGCCGAAGAAGTTGTACCTGATGAAGAAAATCCGGATGAAGAAAATCCGAATGATGATGGTTCAGGAAACGGTAATGGAAACGGTAATGGAAATGGTAATGGAAACGGTAATGATGATGGATGGGATGACGGTACCCCTGATGATGATGGTTCAGGTGAAGAAGAACCACCAGCGGATGAAGGTGGCGACACAACTACTCCGACTACTCCTCCAGAGGATGAAGATACAGACACTTCATCATCAAATACACCTTAAACAGAAAAGAAGCAAGTCCATTGCTTGTAACTGTTTAGTTATCTGGTACAAAATCTAAAATAAATATACAAAAAGAGCCCAAATGGTGCTGCACCCCAAAAGTTAGAGTTAAAAATCTAACTTTTGGGGTGTTTTTTATATGGCAAAATATAGCGATGAATTTAAATTGAAAGTTGTGAAGGAATATTTAGAAGGTTCCTTGGGATACAAACCTTTAGCTAGAGCATTTAATATTTCTACTGAATCTCAAATAAAAAGATGGGTACGTGCTTATAAAGAATTCGGTGAAGCTGGATTGCGTAGGATAAGTGTAAAAAAGGTTTATTCTGTTAAATTCAAACTGGATGTATTAAACTTTATGAAACAAACAGGTGCTTCTTATCAAGACACAGCGATTCAATTTAACATGAATAATCCAACGTTAATAGCGAATTGGAACAGTAAATTTTTTAATGCTTTGTTTTAAATTAACACTACTTTTTTCGTCGTTTTAGAAATTGATTTAGCAGGCACTCAATTTTGATTGTTTATCTGTTTATACCTGTGCTAAAAGTGGTGTTATTTTTAAATATCCAACGAAAAAAACCCAGTAAAAAAGCTGAGCGTTCGTACCAAATATTTATAAGTCTTCTTGACTAAAGGACCCGTTAGCTTAATAAGAAAGTCTACGTTAGTTTGGATCAAACGTTCTCGTCATCCTTTTTGATAACGGATAGCCGTTCGAAGTGCGATCCCAGAATGTTGAACAATAACGGATTGATACCTCTTCAAATATTGAAGGATTTACTCTTTAAAACGAAAGTATTGACATGTTCATCACCATAATTTAAAATCACTTATATAAAGTAACCTACTTTTTATATGTAACTAAAAAGATGGGAAATCTTATGAATCCAACCGTTCATGATTATGTAAGCGCGATAGATCCATCCGTATTAAAGTTCAATTGTATATCGCTTATTTAAAGTCCCGAACTGTCATCAAGCACGGAGGTGCAAAATTGAATTCAAATAAGTCGTTAGGTATGGAAATTGGTATATATACGTTTGGAGATTTAGGAACTGATCCATTGACAGGACATATGATTAGCCCTCAGCAGCGATTAAACGAGGTAATGTCGGCTGCAAAATTAGCAGATGAAGCTGGTTTAGACATCTTTGGTTTGGGTGAACATCACCGATTGGATTATACCGTTTCCTCTCCAGCTGTAGTCTTAGCTGCAATAGCGAACAACACTAAGAATATTCGACTTACTAGCTCGACCACAGTATTAAGTACCATTGATCCTGTACGTTTGTTCGAGGACTTCTCCACACTGGATTTGATTTCGAATGGACGAGCAGAAATTCTTACTGGGAGAGGTGCCTTTGTAGAATCATTCCCTCTATTTGGGTATGATTTAAACGATTATGATGCGTTATTTGATGAGAACATTCACTTGCTGTTGGAGCTAAATAAAAAAGAAATTTTGACATGGGATGGAAAGTTTCGACCGTCATTAACGAACGCAATGATTTCTCCACGACCAATACAAGATGACTTGCCAATTTGGGTTGGTGTTGGTGGTACACCCGAAAGTGCTGTGCGTGCAGGAAGACTAGGTGTTGGAATGGCATTAGCTATCCTTGGTGGAGATCCCAAACGATTTAAACCGCTTGTTGATTTGTATCATCAAGCTGGGTTGGAGGCAGGTCACAGTTTAGACCAATTAAAGGTCGCCGTGACCGGTCACACCTACATTTCGAAAACATCAAAACAAGCTAAAGACGAATTCTATCCTTATTATTCAAATTATTGGAAATATGTGAACAGTCAACGTGGTATGGAAACCAGAATGTCTCGTGAGGATTTTGAATATATGGCAAGCCCAAAAACTGCATTATTTGTAGGGAGTCCTCAACAAATCATCGAGAAAATTCTTCACCAACACGAATTGTATGGGCATTCCCGCTTTATTGCTCAAATGGATATTGGTGGATTGCCTTTTTCTCAAGTAGCGAAAGGCATCGAAATGTTGGCCACTGAAGTCGCACCCGTTGTGCGTAGAGAAACAAGTCGATAAGATACAATAAAAAACCCCAACATAAACGGAAAACATCCGAATATGTTGGGCTTTTTCATTTTCATTCCCTCCCCAAGAATAACGTTACCCCTTTATGTAATTTCTACTTCAAAGTAATTATCATCGTAAACCTCTCATATCGTTCCAATTTGTATTTTAGTGAAGCCTTCATTTTGGTTATCTTTAAACTTTTTATTGGTGTACCGCAAAGGCTTTTTAATCACACGCCCTCATTCATCGACAAAGCACGCATAATACTACTCCTAATACGATAATGACGAAATGAAAAGGATTCCCCATTTTTTCATACCAACCCTCCATTACCTATTTAGCTATACTTATTGAACTAACCTGCCCTGTTAGTTCGTTAGCCATCCATGAAACGCAAAAACGGCGTTTCACCACAGTGAATGAAAATGCGGTGAACCCCACATATTAAATCAATTTTTTATCGTGTAGATAGCAGCAGCTTGTGTGCCAAATGCTGTTCATTCTTATAAACATAAAAATCGTAAATTGTTGGCTGCTTAAATTCATAAGCGCTAAACGTGTGCTCTGGAAAGCTACCGCGAGAAGGTTTCTTAACTTTATATTTCAATCCACCATTCTTAAATGCTTGAGATACTTTAAAATAATCATCGTGATTGGTCGCTGTATATACTAATTTTCGATTAAAAAGAAAGTCAAATATTGTCATATCTCTTTTACTCACCTTTCCTCAAGTTAAATCCTGTTTACTTTACTACGTAGAAATCATTAATAAGTTCCAAATTCATCTTATTTATCCACACTTTTCTCTATGAAACAAACTCTTTTTCCATAAAAAATAGAGCTGCAAAGCAAAGCAACTCCATGTTATTTCACTCAAGCACCCGTTAGCTCAACAAAATCATGATTTGGTTACCTATTAAATACAATCCCACATAAAAACGCCTTATTGCAAAATCAGTTGCAATAAGGCATAAGTTGTTTTGAATTTATTTTTTAGCTGAAGCTACTTGGGATACTTTTGCTACACGCTTAGCACCCATATATTTTGAGCCCCAGTAATACGGATCGTTTAATTTTGCCACAGAAACTCCTTTACTAGATGAGGAATGAACGAACTTCCCCTTTCCAATATAGATTCCTGCGTGAGATACACCTTTACCTGAAGTATTGAAAAATACTAAGTCCCCAGCTTTAAGGTTCTTTTTTGAAATTGAAGTACCAACCGTTTTCATACTAGCAGTTGTTCTTGGAAGTGAAACACCATTTTTTTTATATACATAACCGATAAATCCTGAGCAATCAAAGCCTTTAGGAGAAGTACCGCCCCAAACATACTTGGTGCCCATTACTTTATTTGCAGTCGATACGAGATTGTTTGCGTTAACACCACTTGAAGCTTCTGCTTGATTTGCTAATGGTGCTAAAAAGATAAATAATGTTAATGTGAATAACGAAATGCTCTTAAGCAACTTTGACTGTAATTTCATATTTACTAAATCCTCCGGTGTATAGCTCTAGGCTGAATTTTTCTGAAAAATTAACTAACCCTAGTCTACCACGGTATAAACCTTTTTAATTTTACGTTTATGTAACAAAGAGATTACATATTACGTCTTTTTGAATGTGTTCTTAATGTTTCTCGCTGTTAATTTTTATATAAACATATTTTATTGGAGTATCAAAAGCCTCTTTCCCTTATGAGAGGGCTATCGGTGCGGTTTGGCAAAAAAATGTGCTGTTTAAGCAACACAAAGTTTCAAATAGTTAGTTGAAGAACCCGTAAATTAACTCCTTTTACAATTATTAACTCTGCTAATTATTCCTAAAATATATTCTCAAAATCTCGTCCATGTCCCAGACAATGAATGATATAAGGGTGGATTCAACTCAGAAATATAAGTCAAACGCACTAAGATCTGTCAACATAAACCTTGAATCAATAATCAGCATAAACAAGACTACATCTAGTACCAAAAAATAAATGGATAATAAATGAATAGAATACTTGTCCTGGTTGGATTAATGGCTTGGATTATTGAAGATCGTTTCACGATGAGTGGCTAATTTTAACATCTTACATACTTGCGTTTAAAACCAAGCCTTCCTTTATCGACTGCTTTTTGAATACTTTCGTAAGCATTTAGGAAACTGCTTTTTTTCTTGTCCCGTTTGACTTCTACTGTTCCTATTGTTTTGGCGGTCTCGACTGCCTTTTCATGGAGCGGCAAATATGAAATGCCCACGGTGTATAGAAAATTATTCATTGCGGATTTCGTTCGTTCTGGCGAATCGTGAATCGTATTTTTCACAATGTCAAGCATACTGGAAATCTTGCTTTCTGAAAATTCAACGTCTAGTCGATTCCCTAAAAGCCAACAGTAGCAACTCCAGCCCGCTGACATTCTCAGCTCTTCTCCGCTTGCGATCCATTTATCAGCAACTTCTTGCGCAATATCTGACTCTGATAAAGTTACGGCCACTACAAAATCGGACAGCATATAAAAATACGCCGCATCCATCCAACGATCATAATCCGACTCAGCCATTGCTTTTGGGTCTGCAATAATGCCTGCAAAGTACATTGCATCGTAGTTCCCTGTGGAATAAAGCTCTTCAGCTAAATTTTGACTTATTTTAATTTTCTTTGCGATTGGTTTCATAGCTCCTGTAGCCACGCCAAAAAGCGGCTCATGCGCACCATTGGATATGTACATTTTTTTAGTTCGTTCCTTGCCTAGGGCTTCAAGCTCCTGCATAACCATTTCTAAATTCACCGTTTTGCACTTCCTTCTTTTTGGAGTTTTTCCCTTAATATTTTGCCCATCAAATACATCATCATTATCCTATAACAAACTATCATTTGTCAGCAAAACTACCGTTTAAGTGCATGAGTGTTATGCAGGAATCCACTTATATGCATGTTGGCACTATGTTCTCGAACTGGTGGTAAGAAAAAAATGTTTTACACTTCCTTCTGTTACAATTGCTTACAAAGCTTAGAATCAAGTAATTACTCCATTAAATGCTTTAGAAAATTTTTAAATACCATCATTATTCCTACTTTCATTTTATTAACTTATAAAACTTAAAGTTCTCCCATGATTATCATAATCCCATCTTCAATTATCCTTGCCCCGTTAGCCATCCATGAAGCGCAAAAACGGCGTTTCACCACAGAGAATGAAAATGATTAGGATGTGTCAATACTGATACTGACATTTTAATCGTTTCGCCATCTACACCTCCAGCACCTTTATTCGCTTTAACTTCTTTGAAACTCGCAGTTAAACTTTTGATCAAATAAAAGTTGCCCATACACAATAGAGTTTCATTTTCTACTCTTGACTCATTGTCTATTTCACACCTTTCCTTTTGTACATTCAATTAGTGGTACCTCAGTAGCTTTCTTGTTCACATTACAATTGTTCCAGTGTCAGCCATAAGGTGATTCCCCTTCCGTTCATTCAGTGTTTGGTCACCGAACTACTTCCGTACTATGAGAACCTCTGACTTCTCCATTCATTCATCATCATTTCGGTTCAATCTTATAGATTAGAATCCTACATGGTTGGTAAAATGGAGACCTCATGGGGTCATTATCAGTACCTTCTGAACATACCCTGCACCTTCACCAATCAAGCTACTATTCCTCGCTCTGACTTCTAAAGAAATAGTCTTTAAGTGGACTTCCTCACTTTTCGAAGAGTCGTCAACTTTACCGGTCGCCACATGCTTCACGTTTTCACATTAGGGTCTGCACATTCATCTACGGGTTTCTCGACTTTCCGCATCTCCTTCAGACATAACCTCACGGTTATGCCCTAGATTACTCAAGCTAGGTCAGTCTCCTTAAGGAGGGACTTTCACCATCTGCATGATGAATCTTCTTTCTGTTTATCCCAATCGTTTCATCTAAGTGACGTCGTCAATAACAGAGAAAAAGACAAAAGACACGAATCCATTTTAAGGATTCGTGTCACTTATAACTGCCCGTCGCATAAAAAGCATTGCTAAAAGCAATGCTCAGAGCCTTGACAAAAGTATTTTTATAAATACAAATGCATGCATTAACACATCACTTGTACTTTGTAGACTTGTCAACTGATGTTGAAAGATCGTGCACTTTTCATTTTTTTTTAATTAATTGCTATATGAAAATGAATGGCAGGGACCGCCACGAAGACTCCTGTGGGAATAGCTTGAACTGAAGACCCCGCAGGAAACGACTAGTGCAAAAGCAATTTTGCGCAAGT
>JBEVEQ010000034.1:0-9238 GCA_040512715.1 Paenisporosarcina sp.
AGACACAAGAACGAAAGATAAGGTCGCCACCTCGTGTGGCAAATGCCTTCGTGACCAACATCCTATTGGCCTTAGGAGGCTTGCCTGGTCGTCCTCTGAAAAGAAGCAGATTCCTCTTCTATACTTATTTGAACGTATAATTTTTTTGATATAAGTAAGAATTAGCAGAACTTATTTTTTAATTTGAATGTGTTGATCAATAACAGTTGCTTCAATTTGGCTACCGGGTAATAATTCCCCGCCTAACAACTCTTTTGCAACTGCTGTTTCGACATGACGTTGAATGAATCGACGTAATGGTCGTGCTCCAAATGCGGGATCCGTTCCTTCAGCCACAACCCACTCTACAAGTTCTGGTGTATACGTTAAGTGAATCTCCTGTTCAGCTACACGTTTTGCGAGCTGATCCAAATATTTTTCCGTAATGGCTTCGAAATGAGAACCTTTCAGTGAATGGAATAAAACCACTTCATCCATACGATTCAATAATTCGGGTTTGAAATGTGCACGTAATGCGGACATTACCTGTTCTTCGGCATGTTCTCCGTCCTCTAACAAATACTGCGAACCTATATTAGATGTCAAAATAACCACTGTGTTAGTGAAATTCACCATTCTACCTTGGCTATCCGTAATACGTCCATCGTCTAATAATTGAAGCAGAATATTTGCTACATCAGGGTGTGCTTTTTCAATTTCATCTAATAACACAACCGAATAAGGGTTGCGTCGCACAGCTTCTGTTAATTGACCGCCTTCTTCATAACCAATATAACCAGGAGGAGCTCCAACGAGCCTAGATACACTATGTTTCTCCATGTATTCAGACATATCAATTCGAATAAAATGATCTTCCGAATCAAATAAATTTGCCGCTAGCGCTTTCGCTAATTCGGTTTTCCCCACCCCAGTTGGACCCAAAAACAAGAAAGACCCAATTGGTTTGGAAGGATCTTTAATCCCCGCACGTGCACGCCATACGGCTTCCGTTACAAATTGAACTGCTTGGTCTTGTCCCACAACTCTTTCTTGAAGTGTTTCTTTTAAGCGCAACAATTTATCTCGCTCACCTTCAATAAGCTTGGTCACAGGTATTCCCGTCCATCTCGCTACGATAGAAGCAATTTCTTCTGCCGTCACTTCTTCTCTTAATAAACGGTTCTCAGTGCTGGATTCAAGAGCCGCTTCTAAATCTGCCAGTTCTTTTTCAAGTGATGGCATTTTACCATGGCGTAGTTCAGCTGCTTTATTTAAATCATAGCGATTTTCTGCATCCTCTAAATCTCTTCGATACACATCTAATTGTTCACGTTTTTCTTGAATATGCTTAAGTGACTCTTTTTCGGTAGTCCATTGATTACGCATAGCTTCAGTAGAGGTCTTTAAAGTCTCAAGTTCCGCTCGCAAATTGGTTAGTCTCTTTTGACTCGCAGGATCTTTTTCTTTCATTAAAGCCTGTTCTTCAATTTCAAGCTGCATCATTCTTCGTGTCACTTCATCGAGTTCTTGAGGCATTGAGTCAATTTCAGTTCGAATCATCGCACACGCTTCATCAACTAAATCAATCGCTTTATCCGGTAAAAATCTCTCCGTTAAATAGCGGTTAGAAAGCTGAGCTGCAGCGACAATTGCACGGTCATGAATACGCACTGCATGATGCAATTCAAATCGTTCTTTCAAACCACGTAAAATGGAAACCGTGTCTTCCACTGATGGTTCACGTACCAGAACTTGTTGGAAGCGACGCTCTAACGCTGGATCTTTTTCAATATGCATTCTATATTCGTCCAGAGTAGTCGCACCGATACAATGTAACTCACCACGAGCAAGCATTGGTTTTAACATATTCCCAGCGTCCATTGCACCTTCCGTTTTACCTGCACCAACGATTGTATGAATTTCGTCAATGAATAAAATGATGCGTCCTTCACTGTCTTTCACTTCTTTTAAAACTGCTTTTAAACGTTCTTCAAATTCGCCTCGATATTTCGCACCAGCAATAAGTGAAGCCATATCTAATTCAAAAATATCTCGGTCTTTTAACCCTTCAGGCACGTCTTTTCGCACAATACGTTGGGCTAATCCTTCTACAATCGCCGTTTTCCCTACACCCGGTTCCCCAATAAGTACAGGATTGTTTTTCGTCTTACGGGAGAGAATTCGAATGACATGTCGAATTTCTTGGTCACGTCCAATCACCGGATCCATTTTGCCATTTCGAGCTTGTTCGACAAGATTTCGACCGTACAATTCGAGTGGACTTTTTTGTTCATTTTGTTGTTGCATAAATCCTCACTCCTATTAGTTTGACCTTTTTTGACTATTATACGATTCAAGTAGGAAAACTGTAAAGAAAAGTGATAGACAAATGGATTATTTATTGAAATAAAAAAAGCCCTACAACTCAGTTTTCACTGAATTATAGGACTGGGTGATCATCTATTATCTGACACCGAGTGCCATTTTAGCGTAACGTGACATATTGTCTTTTGACCAACCTGGTGTCCAAACAATATTAACATCCACTTCTTTGATTTCCGGTAATTCGTACAATGATGTTTTGACCATATCAACGATCATCGGTCCCATTGGGCAACCCAATGATGTTAAAGTCATGGTAACAACTGCAAATCCGTCTTCTGACAAATCGACGTCATAGACTAGACCTAAATTAACGATATCAATCCCAAGTTCTGGGTCAATCACATTTTCAAGTGCACCCATCATGCTTTCGCGCATATCTTGATCCATTTTCATACCCCTTTCTGACTGTGGTATAGTTCCATCATAACAAATCACGGTTAGACTGACAAATACTCTGCCAGAAATTCCGTTGCTTCAAGTAATCCTTTTCTTGACACAGCATGTCCTGCTGTTTGATCCGATTTAAATTGGAAACGCTCTGGATGATTTGCATACGATTTTTTTATGGCGTTATAAAAATTATATGTGGGTTCATATGGAACAACCGTGTCTTGTTGACCGTGCCAAAAGAAAACAGGTCGACCGTTTAGCGCTTCCGGATTTTTCGTTAAATCAAAATTACTAAGAGTCTCAAAAATTTGTTTGCGTTCGATATCTGTCACCGGCAGTTTAAAACCACGAGCTTCGTATTGGGCCATCTGTGCCTTGGCAAGCTGGACGTAACCCGGAGAACCCATCATTACCGCTGCTACATCCACCCATGGATACACTTTCAAACAACCTAATGTCTCAATGCCTCCCATAGATGTACCAGCAAGCGCTATTTTTGTATCGTCAGATAGTAAATTACGATTGATACATTCACTACGTAGATTTTTAACCTCTTCAATTGACGTTAATTCAATTTCCCAAAAACGTAACGATAACTGAATTTCATCTAATGACTCATGACGTTCTCCGTGTAAATGCGCATCTGGCAATAAAACTCGCATTCCTCTTTCAGCTAATTGATACGCATAATGTAGATTATGCTCCTTGGCACTCGTAAAACCGTGTAAAAAGAACACTACTGGAACTTTTTCATTTCTCAATTCTTCCTTATATACATGCAAAAGAGGAATATTGCTCCACTTTTCGTGATCAACAATCATACATCACACATCCTTTAGCTCAACATACTGTTATCGTAGCAAAGTATCTCTGAAAGTTCAAAAATGAGTTGGATATTTTTGACGATTTTCTAAAGTGAAGATACACTTTAGATAGAATGAAAGGAGTTCTACAACATGCAACCACATTTAATCGTTTTGGATCTAGACGGAACTTTATTGACTGATGAAAAAGTAATTTCAGAAAAAACATTACATACGCTAAAGAAAGCTCGTGAAAACGGACATGAGGTCATGATTGCTACTGGAAGACCTTATCGAGCCAGCGAAGTTTATTATCATCAACTCAAACTTCAAACGCCCATCGTAAATTTTAATGGGGCATTTGTTCACCATCCTACGGATCATACTTTTAACCATGTTCATGAAACGATTAACTTAAAAGTTGTGAATAATGTGATCGACGCTGTTCACGATTTTAAATTCCACAATATTATTGCCGAGGTTAAAGACGATGTATACTTACATTATCATGATGAAAAACTCCTCGATATATTCAGCTTTGGTCAACCTAAAATAACTACCGGTGATATTCGCAATTTTTTAAAAGCAGACCCTACATGTTTACTCATTCACGCAGAAGAAAGTAATGTACCAGCGATTCGACAACACTTACAAGATGTACACGCTGAAGTCATTGATCATCGACGTTGGGGAGCACCATGGCATGTTATTGAAATTGTTCGCAGCGGTTTAAGTAAAGCAGTTGGACTAGCTCATGTTTCTAAACACTTGAACATCCCGAAAGATCGAATCATCGCATTTGGAGATGAAGACAATGATTTAGAAATGATTGAATATGCCGGAACAGGCGTGGCAATGGGCAACGCCATCGGACCTTTGAAATCAATTGCTAACGAAGTAACAGGTACCAATAACGAGGACGGTATTGCGAATTACTTACAACAACGATTACACTTATAAGAAAATGAAATATTTGGGGGATGGAAATGAGAATATTTGCAGACAGCGCCTGTGATTTACCGAAATCTTTTTATGAAACAAATCCAGTGACACTAATTCCGCTTCGTGTACAAATTGAAGAAGCTGAATACTTGGATGTAGAAACAATTAATTCAACTGAAGTCTACAAGGCAATTCGATCTGGCAAGCATCCGAAAACGTCACAAGCTTCTCCAGAACAATTTTTTTCTCTGTTTGAAGAGCTTGCTAAAACCGGAGAAGAAGGTCTGTACATTGCCTTTTCATCTGAATTGTCTGGAACACATAATTCGGCGGTGATGATTAGAGATCAAGTTTTAGAAGAATATCCACAATTAAAGCTGACTATAATCGATTCTAAATGTGCATCATTGGGTTACGGTTTATTGGTGAAAGAAGCAGTTCGTTTACAACAAGCGGGTGAACCACTTGAGCGAATCGAAGAAATCATCCGTTTTAAAGCTATTCATATGGAGCATTTATTCACGGTAGAAGATTTAGATTACATGGCACGCGGTGGAAGAGTTTCCAAAGCAAGTGCATTTATTGGCGGATTGTTGAATATAAAGCCATTGCTACATGTTGAGGACGGCAAATTAGTACCCATCGAAAAATTGCGTGGTCGTAAAAAACTAATGAAACGAATTCTCGAACTCATGGAAGAGCGCGGCGAGAGCCTACATGAGCAGACGATAGCGATAAGCCACGGAGATGATGAAGCATTTGCTTTGGAAATGAAGGCAATGATAGAGGAAACCTTCCAACCGAAACAAGTGGAAATTCATGTGATTGGTTCTGCAGTTGGTTCACATGCTGGCCCGGGAACACTTGCCATATTTTTCGCAAATCAATTACTGCCATAAGAACGGAGGTTAGCTATGACCAAGATTGTTGTTATTGGTGCAGTCGCGGGTGGAGCAACCGTTGCTTCTCAAATACGTTATTTAGATAAACAGTCGTCCATTACAGTTTTTGATCAAGATGAAACCATGTCTTTTGCTGCATGTGGCATGCCTTATTATTTGGGCGGTCACATTGAAGATGAACAAAATTTAATTGCCACTACTCCAGAACAATTTAAAGATGAGAAAAATATTACTGTTAAAATGAACCACCGTGTTATGCGAATCGACAGAAATAAAAAAGTAATTGAAGTGAAAAACCTACTTTCCAATGAAACCTTTGAAGAAGATTATGATGTGCTTATATTATCACCTGGAGGAACCCCTATTGTTCCGAAGACAGAAGGATTAGAAAGCGCAAAAGTATTTACACTTCGAAATTTCGCAGACATGCGCGACATTCATTCCTTCATTGAATCAGACTCTCCTAAGAGCTGCGTGATTGTGGGAGCGGGTTTTATCGGACTTGAAATGGCCGAAAATCTAGTTGATCTTGGTATGGATGTATCGATAATTGAAAAATCTCCACAAGTAATGAACATCTTAGATGCGGATAGCTCAGAGTTGATTGATAAAGAATTGGGTCAACAAGGAGTTTCTGTTTACAAAGATAACTTCATCACGCATATTGATGGCCGTAACATGACTTTAGACCAAGGCGAAAAACTGGTTGCGGATTTCATCTTGATGAGCGTTGGGGTTTCCCCTTCCACTGAACTGGCTTCAGAAGCGGGACTAACAATTGGAGAAACTCGTGGGATTGTGACGAACGAATTCATGCAGACCAATGATCCTGCTATATATGCTCTTGGCGATGCAGCTGAGAATAAAGATTTTATTACGGGTCAACCAAAGCGAGTTCCTCTCGCATGGCCTGCTCACCGTCAAGCTTATATCATAGCCAATCATATTGCAGGAAATGAAATACCATTTAAAGGAATGCTTGGGACATCCATTGCTAAAGTGTTTGACTTAAGTGTTGCCATGACCGGGCTAGGAGAAAAAAGCTTAACTGATTCGGCCCTTACGTTTAAAACAGTGATCCAAACTTCTAAATCGAATGCATCTTACTATCCAGACCATGCGGATTTATTTCTAAAAATACATTACGATGCAAAATCTCGCAAAATAATGGGTGCACAAGCGGTTGGTGCCAAAGGTGTAGATAAGAGAATCGATGTCATCGCTACAGCTATTTATGCTGGATTAACCATAGATGACTTACAAGCATTAGAAATTGCTTATGCACCACCCTATTCATCACCGAAAGACCCAGTCAACATGGCGAGTTATCGAGCTAAATAATGTATGAAATGAAGCGTTTAAGATGCTCGTTATCTTAAGCGTTTTTTTGTTGCCATGAGATAAGCGTTGTTCGATCGGAACCTGTTTCCAATTAATGTGGCGCAAAACCCCATTATTCTGGCGTAAGCAGATGATATTGTGGCGTTTGGTCATAATATTTATCGCACAAACACATCTCAATACCAAGTTAACTTGGCATTTAAAAAAGCCTTTATTCCCGAGAGAATAAAGACTAACACTCATAAATCTTTTTTACGTTGTTTTCCTTTGCGCCATACTAAGTATAGGAATCCAAGGAACAATACATAGACCAATGCTAACGCAGCCAAATAACCTTTGTTCAACCCTTTTGGTTCATTTACTGTGAAAAATTCGGCTACTTCTCGATCTAATACGATGCGATAAGTGCCATCTTCTCGCTGTCTTAAAATATCACTTTCCATTAAACCACGTAATTCTAAATTGGCACCCATCATCTCTTCTGTTAAATCAAATTGTTGAGTGCTTCCCGTATTATTGATCGCAACAATCCACGTTTCATCTGCATTCGAACGCTTGTACACCATAAAACCATTTTCATTATGCAATAAATCAATATTGCCAGAACGTAAAGCAGCCGATGTATTGCGCAATTTTTGTAAATCGCCAACATAGTCAATTAATTCTTCTTCAACTTTATAGTTCATAATTTGATTGGATTCAGGTGGCTTTTCCCCGTTCATCGCGATCTCGGATCCATAAGTAATGACAGGTACACCAGGAATCGACATCAAAGTTGCGAACGCAATTTTCCATCGAGTAGGTGGAAACATATTTTCTTCTGCCGCATCTGCAGTAAATCGACGTTCATTTAAGCTATCTATTGAACGAGTTGTATCCACTTGTTTTAGCGTCTCGCCAAATTCTTCAGTCGACAAATCCACATTTTTGAAAGCATTACGAGCAAGATCTTGATTTGTTGCTGATACAGACAAGTCAAAATCAGCTTCACTTTCTTCATTGCTCATGACATATAATTTCTCGTTCTCCTTTTTTAAAGCTGCAATCATTTTATTCAAAAACAATGGGTCGATTCCTTCAATAGAAGTAATTCGAATGCCATCGACGTCAAACTTATGAATAAAATCAACTGCTGCTTGAATAATCGCTTGTTGAACATCTGGATTATCCATATCCCATTCAAGCGTGCCATCTTCCTTAATTATTGCCCACGATGGATTTTCTTTTGCCCATACATGATTTGAACTCACATGTTGTATTGGGAAGTCTACCATCAACTTGGTTTTTTGTTTTTTAGCACCAGCGATTAAGGTGTTAAACTCCTTATCGGTACCGAAATGTTTTTCTAATGATGAATAATCAACCACACGTTGTCCATCATATGTATCTGACGAAAACACAGGTCCTAAAGAAGCGATTGTGAACCCCATTTGTTGAAGATAAGGCAATTTTTCTAATACGCCTAGGAAATCTCCACCTGCAAAGGCAGCGGGATTTTGCGCATCCACTTCTAAATCATTTTGAATGGTTTTATTAAAAAATCTATCGACTAACAGATCATATATACTTTCGTCTCTTATATCTTTGTTCATTTCTGCATGTGCGGGAACTTGTCCAACGAGACTCACCATTAACATACAAGAAATAATCGAACCAATCCATTTACTAAATTTCACTTGAGGTCCTCCTCTAACGAACGAATCTTCCTTCGTCATTTTACCAAAACGCTGAACGACTTGTCATGATTCAAAGCAATATTTGCTCTACAGTTAAGTCAAATCTGTGAAAGTGCATCTTAAAGGGACACATTATTTCCCGGGAAACTAATAATCAGATTTTTTGAAATAAACCTTTAAAATGCAAAAACATTCAAATGAGAATCACATGGACTCACTTGAATGTTTATAAAACGTCTGTTGATTTAGTTATGGGCGATTGCTCACTTTGCAAAGAATCTAGAGTCTCACGTAACTCTTTTTTACTCAACGTGTGCACTTGATCTTGTTTCGAACTGAAATAGGCGGAGATTGCAAAAGAAAACATTAGTAATAGAACGAACACTAATAAGATGATGCCAACCAAGTTAGATTCAATCTCCTTCCAAATCGATTCCCGACGGTTTTTCTCTTCTTTAAAAATATCATAATATTCAAAAGAATGGAAGTAAGATGTATAACCTCTATAATAATTAGTTGAATAGTTATACCTATTTTCAGTATTTAGACATGATTAGCTATTATCTCTGTAAAAATTTAAGGGTAATAACATGAGTTAAGGCTTATAAATAGTTCATTTTCTACGCGATGAAATTGTGTGTAAAACGTGAATTTTAGAATAAGTGGCTCAAATCCTTGAATGTGCGATATGAATCCTTGAATACACCCCATGAAATCGAGAATACACCAGTCGAATCCTTGAATACACCCCACGAAATGGAGAATACCGTCACTAACAGTAAAGTTGCATTTGCATACGCAAATGCACCCTAATTTGTTC
>JBEVEQ010000045.1:0-8450 GCA_040512715.1 Paenisporosarcina sp.
AAGCAAAATCGTTAAGCTCTTGCCCGCCGTTGCAGGATTAATGGTAAATAAATCCGCGAGCTGATACTGAGAATACATTTTTTCATCTGCCTTGAATTGTTCTCGGAGTATTTCATTTTCAAGCCATTCTGCTAGCTGAACATAAATAGGAAGATCCGACTCTTCATAATACTTCAATTTCACGCCTCCTCCACAACCCATATTTTAGGTGCATTACTGTTATAATGTACTATATTACATTATCTAAAAATTGGCAACAAAAAGATGGGAAGACCTTTAAGTGGGATTCTGTTAAAAAAGGAAGACGGAACACGGAGCGCTTGGTATACTAAAAACCTTGGCCGATAAAGGTCGCATACAGCGAATTAGAACAAGAGAGAAGTGGGAGAAACCACATCAGGGGGATTTTCAGCAATGGATATGGGTTTAGGCTTTTTAGGTCTTTTCGGATTCATCATCTTTATGATAGTAGGAATTGTCAAAGCGATAACCAGAAAACCAGCCAAGAAATCATTTGGGTTGGCAGGAGTCGCGTTTGTGTTGTTTATCATTGGGTTATCCATGACGAGCGATTCAAAGACAGAGACAGTGTTAGAGTCCAAGCAAGAAGAAGCCAAGCAAGAGGAAGAAAAGATAGCCAAAGAAGAAAAGGCAGAAGAAACGAAGAAAGCCGAAGAAGCTAAAAAGAAAGAAGAAGAAAAAGAAGTAGCGAATAGGAAAAAGGAAGCAGCAGCGGCATTAGCGGCGGCGGAGCTTGCTAAAAAAACGGAAGAAGAAAAACAATCAGCAGAAGCAAAAATTGCCCATGGCGAAAAAGCCACCGTAACAAGAATCATCGATGGGGATACCATTGAGGTGTCCATGAACGAGAAAGAAGAACAAATCAGACTGCTCTTAATTGACACACCTGAAACCAAACATCCGAACAAACCCGTGGAGAAATTTGGACCCGAGGCGTCAGCATATGCAGAAGAAGTGTTATTAGGTCAAGAGGTACACATACAAGAAGGAACGGAATCACGTGATAAATACGGGCGCTTATTGGCTTACGTATGGCTAGGAGATACCACTTACCAAGAACTGATTTTAGCAGAAGGATTAGCGGTCACCGCGTATCTGTACAACGATTTAACGATGCTTGACGCCTTTCATCAAGCACAGGATATCGCTAGAAACCAACAAATTGGCGTGTGGTCCATTCCGAATTATGCAACAGTGGATCAAGAACACGGATTTAATACGGTGGTCGAGGAGAAATCCGAGCAACAACCAGTGGTAGCTTCTACACCAAACGCAACGTCCAATCAAACCGAATATTTCCAGAATTGTACCGAGTTAAGAAAAGTCTATCCACAAGGTGTACCTTTTGGACACCCTGCGTATCAAGGTAAAATGGATAGAGATAAAGATGATTACGCATGTGAGTAAAGAAAACACCTACAAAAAAACCAACTTCTAAAAAGAAGTTGGTTCAGACTGTAGATATATGCTGATTTTTATATAGGGACTACGTGCCCATTCCTACGGACATCCGTCATTCCACGGAAATTGCACGCTTCCTTTTCAATGAATATACTGATCGTTAAACGTTCTTTATTTCGGGACATCTCCACCAAAAGAAGCCCACTCTTCGCGCGATGGACCATACATTCCAACCATTGAAAGCCCCGCTAGGCGCATTAAAACGGTCATTTGTCCTCTGTGGTGTATTTGATGTTTCACTAAAATATCTAACGTTTTCGAGCTAGACCACATTTCTCCATACATATCATGTTCCTTAGTTAAATCTGAATCCGTCCATTGATTGCGAATAGCATTCACAAAATTATTGTTTACTCTCTTATATTCTTCAGCTACTTCATTTGCAGATTCTGGAACCGGTGCTTCATCATGTGCTGCATCGAATTCGAGTCCTACTCTCGACATCATTTCGTGAATGGAAATCACGATATGCCAAGCTAAAAACCCTAATGTTCGTTCACCTTCAGCCACGCGTGTAGTAATAGATTCGTCCGTTAGTAAAGCCAATAATTTTTGCGTGGATGAACTTTCGTAAGACCAGTCTACTAAAAATTCTTCTACCGTATGATACATGGTTTGCCTCCTTTTAATCTTTACTAGATATCTTTCGAGAACTTTTTTTAATTTCCTGCATTAAGCTTCAATCATTTGTTTTCTTTTGCTTTCAACGTCCGTTAATTCCCCCAGCAATTGACGCTTTTTATCATTTAAAGAATGTAATACTTTCGAAACATTAATGCTTGTATTTTGTAAGTTCCCTTGAGATTTTTTAATACGGGAATGGATCGTCCATTCACTAAAAATATCATCAAAGAAATAATCTGCGACTTTTATAAAATCTCCTCGCTCAACAGCAAATGCACTAACTTCTAGAGCTCGCACATCAGTCATTTCTCTTTGGAAGCGTTGAAGAGCTAACTGCGCTCGATGAATGGTGTCTTCTGAATCATCAATGGCATTATGCTTCATAGCGGTTACAATCATCCCGCCTCCTAAAAACGTATCCCATGTGGAATAGCTTTTAGCAGAGTCAAGTTGTCTGATGGCATTCGACAACAAAGATTTCGCAGTAGTTCCAGCACTTTGCGCCTCTTCAATTTCCTTTAACATCGTTTGGATTTCTGTTTTCCTTGAATATAAACTTTCCAAAACGGCATAATTTTCTGGTGAGTTCTCTTTTAACCAAAGTTCTTTCTCATCCATTAACTGCTGCCAACGTGGTTGCAAGTGTCTAAAGCTTTCGTCTGCTAACTCTACGCGAACATTTACTTCTTCTTGTTCAAGATCTTCAACCATTTTCACTGCTTCATTCCATTTTAGTTCAACTGCAGCCGCTTCCGCTTTCTCTTGGTCACGTATTTCATCGAGATTCCCTCTCCAATTTCGAACCATGTTTGCAAAAGAAAAACCATCTAACTTAGCTACATCCAGTTGTTCTTTTGTTAATTGTCTTTCCAAATCGTTTCGTTTGCTCGAATATTCAAGTATCTCTTGTTTTAATGACTCCATTCTACGAACTAAACGTTTTTCTTCGTTCATCAAAAGTTGCAATTCCGACTGCTTTTGCTGATATAATTCCCACATGATTATCACTCCTTGTTAAATATACGAGAAAATACAGAATGAAGTTTCATTCTTTTAGTATTTTGGGAATACATTGAAATGTTGGAACTTTTCAGCGGGTTGAAGAGTCTAATGAATATCGAATGAAATCGGATAAGTAAGGTGGGTTGATTGATGAAAAAGTGGATTGCAGCAATAGTAGTAATAGGAGTGATTAGTTTTTATATGGCACTTTCGACGAAGTTCCACTACCCTGAACTTCCATTTTCGAATAAAACCAAATATGAAGTAGCTAACTTGGCCTCCACTTCTACATTACCGCTCTCTAAAATAACACAGGAAGACGGGTTTGTTTGGTTTGTGACCGATGACCCGAAGGATATTGCAGAAGAGTCACTGAAACACCGGATGAAAAAGAACGGATGGGTTTTTGTTGATCAAGATGGATCGGCTTACTTTTTCGAAAAAAATCAAGAAAGGGTGGTCATCGAAAGCGAACAATGGACAAGCAATTATCTCCTATTTCAATTGCCCATCGGACTGTAATCGATTCACTTAAATTAAAGGCGATTCGACGTTAAAGTATCTTAACATCGAATCGCCTTTATTGTTGTTGATTATTTTTTCTTTTTCAAGCCAAACGGCCACCAAACTCCACGGTCAAACGATACCGTCATAGCCGGGATTAATAGAGGCAAAACAATTAATCCATATAACAAAAGTCCAATTACTACAATTGACGCTATTTGCATCAAGCTGAGAACACCTGAAGGTAACATCGCGCCAAACGTACCAGCTAATATAATAGCAGCCGTAATAATAACCGTACCCATTTTCGCCATAGAGATGCGAATCGCTTCGCGTACTGTTAATCCACTCTCTGCTTCTTCACGGAAACGATCGAGCAAGAAGATAGAATAATCGACTCCGAGCGCAATCAACATCACAAAGCCAAAGAACGGAACAGCCCAGCTAATGCCATCATATCCAAGGAGATTTTCAAAAATGAGCTCCGCTATCGCAATCGATGTGAAATAGGTTAATAATAATGAACCGATCATAAACAGCGGCATGATGAATGAACGGAACAAAATGGCTAATACAATAAACAAGCTCATTAACATGATAATCACAGTACTTGTAAAGTCACTAGATGAAACATCCGCTAAGTCACTGTTAATACTCGCAATTCCACTAAAAGCAATGTCCGCATCTTCAAGTGGCGTTCCTTTCACTTCAGTTTCCGTTGCCTCTTTTATACGTTGGACTGTTTCAATGGCTTCAGGTGAATACGGATCGTCAGACAGAACAACCTCCATTTTCAAACCGTTTCCTTCAGCAAACGTATATCTCTCTAATACTTGTGCAAAGTCTTCATTCTCTAACATGCCTTCAGGAATGAATAATCCTGTATCTCTTACGGCTTCACTCTCGCTCATTGCCGTCATCATATCGCTTAATTCAGTTAAGGCTTTGACAATTTCCGATAGTCCTGCACTTGAAGCGGCTAGCCCTTCTGTTACTTGAGATATCCCTTCATTTCCAGTTCCCGCACTAGCTAACCCTTGTTGGATTTGGCCCAATTGCTGGCTAATTGCCGTTAAGGCACCAACCGTCTGTCGGATATTACCTGTTTGTTGTAGACCTTGTGTCGTCAGGCTTACCTGTTCATTTAATTGCCCAAGACCCGCAGCTGCTTCTCCTAGACCATCACTATTTCCCGCACCAGCTAGACCAGTTTGGATTTGATCTAGACCCGCTCCGATTTCTGTTAATCCGTCACGAGCTTCAAATAATCCGTCAGCCATCAGTCCAAGCTGACGATCAACATACAAGTCTTCGAGAACTTCACCGGTTGGACGTGTAACTGTTCGGATTTTATCCACACCTTCTATTTGTTCATAACGTTGACTTAAACGTTCAACATAAGGAATCATGTCTTCATTCGCCAAAGTTTCGTCTGACTGAATAATTACTTGAACTGGCAATGAATCACCTTTTCCAAATCCTTCTTCAATCACCCGTAACCCTTGAACTGATTCATAATCATCGCCAATCTCATCCACCATATTAAACGATAGGGAATTGTCGTAGGTTAACAACAATGGCACCGTGATTAGCGCAACGACTAACATGGACAGCACCGGACGATTAACTGAAAGCTTACTCATCCAGCCCCATACTTTACTATCATGATGAGCTGCTGATTTCTTCGATGGCCAGAATAATTTTTCTTTCCATAACAACATGCTAATTGGCACGATAGTAAATAAAACCAACATCAGAACAGCGATTCCGACTGCTACCGCGACTGCTGACTTAAAAATTGGGAAATCTGCAAAGCCGATTGCAAAGAATCCGATAAAGACAGCTAACCCGGAAATTAATAGTGTACGTCCAGCTGTTTTATACGTATTTACAATGGCTTCTTCTACTGTCAGTCCTGCAGATAACCCTTCTTTGTATCTACTCAAAAGGAGGATACAGTAGTCCGTTCCAATTCCGAATAAAATCGCCACTAAGAAAATTTGCGTATAGTTGGAAACAGGGAAACCAAACCAGTCGATAAAGAACGCGACAAATGATTGGCTTAATAAATACGTAATCCCTACAGCTACTAATGGAACGAATGGTGTAACAATGGAGCGGAATACCGCTAGTAATAAACCAAAAATCAAAACAACTGTAATAACTTCTGTTCGTTTCAAGCCTTCTTGCGCACTTTTGTTTACATCATTATTTATGATTGCTTCACCCGTAACATATGCTTTCATATCTGACGGAATAATAGTCGATCGAATATCATCTACTACTTTATTAACCTCTTCATCAGAACCCTTAACCGTGATTGGAATGAGAATGGTTTTTTGGTCCTCAGATACTAACTGGTTTTCTATTTCTTCACTTTCTACTGGATTTAGTACACTTGTAACTGCATCTCCAAGTGCTTCAATTTCCGTAGACATGGTGTTCAATTGCTGACGCACATCGTCTGTTAGTTGTTCTTCTAGCTCCACGACAACAGAGATGGTTTGGTCACTTTCTCCTGCATCGGCAAGCATTTTCGCCGCTTGTTGAGAAGACGCGTCTTTTGACAGTTGGAATGAACCCGCTTGCTCAGCTTGTTTTGTTAAATTAGGTGCAACTAAAAATAAAACAATCGTAACAGCTATTATTCCGATTAAAATCGGCCATTTCAATTTTAAAATCGTACGCATCTATTTAACCCCTTCCATTTTTAATATTTCTTTTAGCTTCCTAAACGTGACGAGAAACTGCTCAATTTCTTGATCATTTACATGGTCAGACAACAACGACCCAATATATTCATCAAGTACTTCTTTTGATTGCTCCACGATTTGCTGGCCTTTAACCGTAATAGCTAACAATTTTTCACGTTTATCTCCAGAAGGCTTGATGTCGATTAATTCTTTTTCGAGTAATTTTTTTAATCGACTTGAGATGGCACTTTTGTGCACACCTTGTAGAATAGCTAATCGTCCAGCTGTCATCGATTCTTCTTTACTAATTAATTTCAATACCTGCATTTGTTCAGGTGAATATTCTTTCCATAGTGGGTTCTCCACACTTTTCAGTACTCGTTCAGTACCATAAATAAGTACCTCTTCGAACAATTCAGTTGCTTCTTGAATACGTTTGTCCAATATAGTTTACCCCCTCAACCATCAATTTTAGTTTAGGGGGTAAACTTTTAATTGTCAATAAAGGATGTTATTACAATATGGTGAATTCAAAAAACCTCCTCAACAAAGTTGAGAAGGTTTATTTCAAATTGATTCGATTTTTTCATTTCCGTTTTTGACAACAAGACGGTTACGTCCTCGCCCCTTAGCTTCTAGTAAAAGCTGGTCGGCGTAAATGTATGCTCGCTCCATCGGCAACTCTTCAACCATAATATTGTAGTATAGACCACATGAGACAGTATATGAAATCTGTGTCAATTCTCCATTAAACTCCACTTCTGCCGGTTGCTCACTCACTTGTGTACGTAATCCTTCTAGACATTCTACGCATTCTTCAAAGGTACGACCACGTAAAAACAAGGTAAATTCTTCTCCGCCACTTCTAAATACCTGATCTTCTTTTCGAACTCTCGATTTAAGCATCTTAGCAAAATGCTGGATAACACGATCTCCTACTGCGTGGTTATAGTTGTCATTGATACGTTTAAACTTATCAATATCGAGTACAACAATACCTAACACTTCTTCACTGCCATTGATTTCACCCATTTGTTTATCCATCATGGCACGGTTTGCCAATCCCGTCATGAAGTCGGTGTAAGCCATTTCCTTGAAGTAGTCGCGTTCAATTTCATTTTGAGCACTTTCTTGCTTAGAAAGGAAGGACTTGCTTACCACATAATTTAAACTAAATAACACAATGAGCATTTCCCATTGATCTTCCATAACAAAATAATACAAAAGACCATTTGTAAGAGCATTTTTACCGACATCTAGAATGCTTCGATTCTTATAGTGCACTACAACATCATTCCATGAATGAACATTTCCACTTAAATATAGTGAAAAAAGAAGGAATAACTGTGATAGGATCATAATAATTAATGCAGTGAGAAAGATTAAAATTGAATAACCAAATGGTACGTCTTGTACAAAAGGATACACAGACAAAAAAAATAGGACTGCGATTGTGTTGTACACGGTGGATGAACCGATATTGTAAAAAGTATCCGTAAATTCATCGGCATCAGCCGTTTTGTTCATTTTACGCTGGAAATAAACACAGAAACGATATAGAATTTCAAAAATTAAAAGTCCAAATGGTCCCGCAAATAAAGCGAACGATTGACTGTAAGCTATTCCGTAAACAAAACTAGCTGACCCATTGCCATGTCTAACATGATAATTATTATACATGGCAGAGAAAAACAGATAGATACATAGCACGATTATATATTTAGTAAGGTCTACCTCAAGTGGTGCAAAATACAAACCGATGGCGACACTCACTATAAATAAAGAAATATCAAAAATTTTGTACTTTTCCAATGCCTTGCACCCACTTATGTATGAATATAAAAATTATATCATATTACCAAATACTTGAATGTAAAATTCAGAAAATATTTCCTATTCTTAAAATGATAGACTACTTTCCTTGTTTTTCCTTTCTAAAAATAATCCACAAAATGAAAAACATCGCAAATGCAACTAGTTCAAGAGACAAAATGTACCATGGATAGGGACCTAGAAAATCTAACAAGCTACCATTCACTGGCTTTCTTTGAAGAAACATATAATTCCCATTCACAAAGACATTCATCATAAACACGATGGGTAGTAAAATATTTAGAACAATCATTGTTTTCACAATTCCTTTAA
>JBEVEQ010000048.1:0-5125 GCA_040512715.1 Paenisporosarcina sp.
ACAAACACTCAAATAGTCTAGTGATAATGGCAAAGAGGTCACACCCGTTCCCATACCGAACACGGAAGTTAAGCTCTTTAGCGCCGATGGTAGTTGGGGGTTTCCCCCTGTGAGAGTAGGACGTCGCTAGGCATTAAGAAATCAGTACCGAGAGGTACTGGTTTTTTTGTGTTCTTTTTTAAGTGATTTTTGTTGGTGGATTGTGGCTTTCTCCATTTCGTGGATCGTATTCAAGGATTCGATTGGTGTATTCTCCATTTGGATGGCGCTATTCTCAATTCCAACCATGCGATTCTAGTATTCAAGCCATACATTCTAAAATTCACGATTTCTAAACAGTTTGACGCGTTTGAAGCGAAGCATAAAAACAAAAATGGGCTGCTTCAGCAGCCTTTACTGTTGATTATCCATAAATTATTCTTAGAAATATTAAGTGATGTGTAGTCTTATAAAATGTTTTTAACCATGAGATTCTTGCATTCAAACCGTACATTCAAAATTCACGTTTTCCAAACAATTTGACATGCTTGAAACGAAGCATAAAAGTATAAAAATGGGCTGCTTCGGTAGCCTTTATTTGATTATCCATAAATTATTCTAAGAATTATTAAGAGATGTGTAATCTTCTTAAATGTTGGGTAAATAGATGGGTGAATTCATGTTTTATGGTTCTGAATATTCAATCACAAAGTAGGAGATATATAGTGAAAGTGAAATTTATATATGTCTTCAAAAAACTATTATAGGGGGCGCAAATATTGAAGAATAGCAAAGCAGTTTATGCAATTATCACCGGTATTATTGTAGTTGTTGCGGCACTAGTATTATTAATCGTTACTTTTGGTCCTGAGGAAATCAAAGAGATTACTGATTCCAATCAAGATGTTTCAAACAATAATGATGAGAACAAACTTACAACGAAAGACTCTGGAATTAAAGTAGAATTTCCAGGAAGTGAGTGGACCACCCATGGTGGAGATTTATATAATCGTAGGTACTCTCCGTTAGATGCAATTAATATTGATACTATTAAGGATTTAAAACCAGCATGGACAACTAGTCTGGGATCGGGGATCGAATTTAAATATTCTGGTGAAGCAACACCTTTAGTTGTTGATGGAATCATGTACGTGACTACTGGTGCGAACGATGTTTTGGCATTAGATGCTATTACAGGTGAAACGGTGTGGGAATACCGCGCTAAAATTAATGAAAAACTCGATACTGTTTGTTGTGGTTGGACAAACCGAGGAGTAGCAGTTGGAGAAGGAAAAGTTTACGCCACATTACTTGATGCAAGACTAGTGGCATTAGACATTAAAACAGGCAAGGTTGTTTGGGAAACGGAAGTTGCGAATTGGGAGGAAGGGTACACCGTTACCAATGCTCCTCTTTATTACAATGGGAAAGTTTACACTGGGGTTGCAGGTGGTGAATTTGGAATCCGGGGAAGAATGACTGCCTATGATTCCGATAATGGACGTGAGGTTTGGAGATTTAATACAATACCTGGTCCTGGTGATTATGGATTTGATACATGGCCAGCAGATAAAGATGCGTGGATGACAGGTGGTGGCCCAGTTTGGCAAACCCCAGCTGTGGATCCTGAATTAGGTTATATTTACTTTGCTACTGGAAATACATCCCCTGATTTAGATGGTAGTAATCGAGAAGGAGACAACTTATTCGCGAATTCCATAATGGCTATTGATGCTGAAACAGGCGAGTATAAGTGGCATTTCCAAGAAGTACACCACGATATTTGGGACATGGACCCTGCCAATCCTGTCGTACTATATGATGTAGAGATGGATGGCGAAATGAAGAAAGGAATAGCTCAAGCAGGTAAAACTGGATGGGTTTATTTCTTGGATCGAACAAATGGTGAACCTCTAGTTGGTATTGAGGAGAAGGAAGTTCCACAAGATGAGAGACAAAAAACAGCTAAAACTCAACCATATCCAGTTGGAGACTCTTTTGTTCCTCAAGAAGTGACAGAAGAAGATGTCAAAAATGATTTACCTGACTCGTTTGAAGGGGAAGTTGGTGGATTATTCGATCCGTTTTGGGAAGTACCTTTAACAATCAAACCTTCACCGCAGGGTGGAGCTAATTGGCCACCATCAGCCTATAATCCTGATACTGAATTATTTTATGTACTAGGAAATGACAACTATTTTTCATTTACACGAAGTGAAGAAGAATTTGATGAAGGTAGTCAATATATTGGCAGTGTATTCCAGCCGATTTTGGAAGCGCCGCAAAGAGGAACAGTAACAGCATTAGATGTAAAAACGAATAAAATTGTTTGGCAAGTAGATTGGGATGCAATTGCGTACAGTGGAGTATTAACAACAAAAGGTAATCTAGTGTTTGTAGGTCATAATGATGGTCGACTGATCGCTTATGATGCAAAAACTGGTGATCAAGTTTGGGAGTACATGACTGAGGCTGGTGTGAATGCACCACCTATTTCGTATGAAATTGATGGAGTTCAGTATATTTCTGTACTTGCTGCAGGGAATACATTGGCTGGATCAAAGCATGGAGATAAACTTTACACGTTTGCCTTAAATGGTGAAGGAAAAGAAAATGTATCTGGTAAAGGTTCAGATAAAGACATTAAAGATGAAGAAACTGATGATACAGCTAGTGCTGAAACAGATAAAGGCGTAGCTTTATTTGAAAGTAACTGTCTTGCCTGTCATGGTAACTTGGGAACAGGCGGACATAATGGACCAGATTTACAAAAGAGTAAGGTAACATCAGATAAAAATGGTGTCATCGACCGTATTAAAAACGGAGGATCGTCAATGCCTGCTTTTGAAGGGACTTTGTCAGAAGAGGAAATTAAAGAAATTGCTGAATATGTCACAACAGTCATATCCCCATTAGGTAAATAAACAAAATACCGCGGATACTTCCATTAGTATCCGTGGTATTTTATTTATATTCCTTGAATTATAGACACAACTCTAATAAGATAGGTGCTTAATGGAGTTTGGGAAAGGATGTTCATTATGAATTCTGAAGCACTCCTAATGATACTCATAATATTTACAATAAATATTGTGTATGTAACGTTTTTCACCATTCGAATGATTATGACTTTAAAAGGGTATCGCTATTTTGCGGCGGCTCTTAGCGTGGTTGAAGTTGTAGTTTATGTCGTTGGCCTAGGTTTAGTACTAGATAATTTGAATGAAATTCAAAATCTTATCGCATATGCTCTAGGGTACGGAACAGGTGTTATTATCGGAACCAAAATTGAAGAAAAAATGGCGCTTGGTTATATCACAGTGAATGTGATTACGACAGAAGAGAGTCGAACATTACCTAGTTTATTACGTAGCAAAGGGTATGGTGTCACAGATTGGGAAGCAAACGGTTTAGAGGGGAATCGTAAAGCAATGCAGATTTTGACTCCTCGAAAATATGAATTAAAGCTGTACGCTACAATAAAGGAAATCGATCCTAAAGCATTTATCATAGCCTATGAACCGAAGACCATCCATGGAGGGTTCTGGGTGAAAACAGTAAGGAAAGGGAAATTATTTAAATGAAAAGAAAGACTGTATGGTATGAAGTGGAAGAACATGAAACCATCGATGAATGTCTAGAGCGGATGAAGTCAGAAGGGTACATGCCGATGGGGAGGCGAGAAGAGCCAGTATTCCAGGAAGTAGATGGTGAAATTGTCCCTATTCGTCAAATCATTCAATTTAAAGGTACGTACATCTCGGAATAACCAAAAAATAGGCTAAAAACCGAACAATAATGTTTTCAGAAAATTTATTGTTCGCATTTTAGCGTTGACTCATCCATTTGCTCTTGTTAGAATGTGTATAGGAAACATTAAATATCCCCATATATGCTAAGGAATTGGCTTTAGCGTCTCTACCAGGTCACCGTAAATGACCGGACTATGCGGGAAAGCAACTTTTGGATAAAGCTAAGGATGTGAGTCTGCATATGTATATGTCAGGTATTCATAGCCCTATTTCTTTAAAGTCCTCAAGTAAACTGCTTTTCATGCATAATGAGCAGTTTATTTGGGGGTTTTTTGATTCATAACGAAAATTACAATTTACTTCGAACTTAATCAAAGGAGCGATAGGCGATGAATGCGAAAATAGGCGTCATTATGGGAAGCTCAAGTGATTGGGAAACAATGAAATATACATGTGACATACTAGATGAACTTCAAGTTCCATATGAAAAACAAGTTGTATCGGCACATAGGACACCAGATTTAATGTTTGATTATGCATCTTCAGCGCGTACACGAGGAATTCAAGTGATCATTGCAGGTGCGGGTGGTGCAGCGCATTTGCCAGGAATGGTCGCTTCAAAAACAACCTTACCTGTCATTGGTGTACCGATTCAATCAAAAGCTTTGAATGGATTAGACTCATTATTATCTATTGTTCAAATGCCGAGCGGAGTGCCAGTAGCAACCGTTGCCATTGGAAAAGCAGGGGCAACCAATGCTGGTTTACTTGCTGCACAGATGCTCGCTATGACGGATCAAACACTTGCTCATAATTTAGATTTGAGACGGGATGCAACAAAGCAAAAAGTGTTCGAAAGCAATGGTGATCTACTATGAAAAAAACGATATATCCTGGACAAACAATCGGCATTATTGGCGGTGGACAATTAGGCCGTATGATGGCAATGGCTGCTAAAGAAGCAGGATTTAAAATTGCCGTTTTGGACCCAAGTATGGATTCACCTTGCGGACAAGTTGCTGACATTCAAATTATCGCGCCGTTTAACGATGAGACGGCTTTAGAAGAACTTGCGGAAGTCAGCGATGTCATAACATACGAATTTGAAAATATTGATTACGAAGGGTTAAAGCGATTGTCTGAATTCGCTTATGTACCTCAAGGTGCAGAGTTGGTCCGTATTACACAAAATCGCATTACGGAGAAAGCTGAGATTCGTAAAGCTGGTGTCATGGTTGCAAATTATGTGGTGGCAACGAGTCATGTTGAATTGAAGTCATTTATTGAAGATATTGGTTTTCCTTGTATAGTGAAAACCGCTTTCGGTGGGTATGATGGCAAAGGGCAAGTCAAACTAAATTCAATGGAAGATTTACGACTAGCAATTCCTTTAT
>JBEVEQ010000072.1:0-12491 GCA_040512715.1 Paenisporosarcina sp.
AATCCTGTACAATACGTTGTAAATCTGGTGGTAATTGAAGCCTTTCGGAACTCTTTAAGTACGAATCTTTGTATGAACCAATTACTGCATCATAAGGTTTGACTGTTCCTTTCGTTACTGGAACAGCACTATCCTGTTCTTCGGCTGATGAACCTTCTCCAATTTTCCCGCTATCAACAGTTGACTGACCTGAACCACCAATTCTTGACGGAACCGACAATAAATCTCGAATTCCCGAGCCGGATCCACCTTTCGATCCACCCTGACCCGAACCTTGCCCAGTCCCTTGACCTTGACCTTGACCTTGACCTTGTCCTTGTCCTTGTCCTTGCCCTTGCCCTTGTCCTTGCCCTTGACCTTGTCCTTGTCCTTGCCCTTGCCCTTCCCCTTGCCCTTGCCCTTGTCCTTGTTGCCCTTGATTATTACTAGGAGTTTGACCAGGGATTCCTTGACTGCCAGTACTTTGACCTTGGGCAGTACTTTGTGAACCAGTTTGACCATTGCCTGAGTGAGCATTTGAATTAGTTGATTGTGAAGCCATTTGATTTGCGTTACCCATTGTCTTACCTATTCGACTAAGCGCTGTTTGCGTTTTACCAACTTGCTCTGCTAATTCTTTTGTTGCTTTTTGCAAATCGGCTAACTCTTCTTTCTCAGCGGAAGTTAATTTTTTTGAATCACTACTTCCTTCAGCTGCCTTCTGTTTATTTGCTAATTGTTGTTCACGTAATTGGAGTTCTTTTTGCTTTTTCACTAACTCTTTTAGCACTTTATCTGTAGAACTTGTATTCTTCAATTCTTTTTCAAGCTGCTTCATTTCTTCTTTAAATTTTTCTGATTTCGTTTTCTTAATCATTTTAGCTACTTCTTTTTTAAGATCTTTTACTAATTCTTTTTCCACTTCAAGATCCTTTGCAACCAGTTGGGTTTCTGAAGGAAATGTAATAAGAATCATAAGAAATACTCCAGCGGTCAAAATCCCTATTAGTGATTTCAATCTCCATAAATTCTTTTTTCGTCGTTTAAATAAATCAAATGCTGGATTTATTAAACTAAGCGTTCGGTCCCTCAAAGCATTTATTAACATCGAATCTTGTTCAAATAAATGCAACGATGTTAGTAATATGTTCTCGGGGAAGTAACGATCAAATAAGGAAACTGAATCAGTAAACTTTGGCTTATTCCACATGATTAATGCGAAATAAATGACGAAAAGAAGACCCGCTGATACTATCGCCCATTGTTGATAATTTTGGAACACAAATAATCGAGAAACAACATGAAAAATAACGACCGTTAAAATACTTAGGAATAGTCCGGTTTGCATCATTCTAAACACATACTCGCTTATTAAGCGTCTATGGGTTTTCCTTACTAAAACAAGTATTTTTTCTCGACTATTCATGTTGAACACCTCCTTATTTCAATTTTTTCATATTAACTCTTAATTTCCTAATAGAAATTGTAATAGAACCAATAGATAGCAGGACATAAAAAATAATATAACTAACCCATACTGGGAAATCGATTTTCGTTTGCATATTTACAATATTCTCAGTCGTAGGATTCAATAATGTATACATGAGTACCCCGGGATTAATACTCGCCCAAAAATACGCAAGTGGCGCTGGACTTTGAGTTAATCCAGGATTAGGTCCGCTCATTTGATTTACTTGAATAGAAATGATAAAGAAGAATAAAGTTACTCCTGCAAGAAAAATCATCGTTCCATACGTTGCTATCATGGAAACAATTGTTTTTCTAGTCAATGTAGAAAACATGACGCCCACGCTTCCTACCGCTATCATCGTAAGGATGAAAAACAAGAAAATCACGCCTAATTGACCTGGAGAAATCCCGCCAAATAAAAAGACCAAGCTATAAATCGGTAAACCTGCAAGAAGCATTAATAACAAGAATGCGATGGACGAACTTAATTTTCCAATGATGATTTGCAATGAACTTTGAGAAGTGGTTAAAAGCATATTTAATGTTTGTTTTTCACGTTCGGTACTAATCGTTCCAGCTGTTAATCCGGGTGTAATAAACAGGATGAGACCTAGTTGAATGAACGTTAACAATCCGAAAAGAAAGAAACTTTGATCTGGTCGAAAAAAACCTGTCCCTGTAAACTGAGTCGTTAAAAAGATAAAACCAAAAACAAAAATACTCATTGCAATTAGATAAAACAAGATACCAGTAAAGCTCTTTAATGAACGGAAGCGGAGTTTTACTTCCTTGATGAGGACGGGATTATTTATATTTACTCTCATACAGTCTCCACTCCTTTAGTTATTTCCATAAAGACATCCTCTAAGTCTGTTTCAAGTTCAGCAAACGATAAGATCGATAAGTTTTCTCCTACAGCATGTTTTAACAAACGCACTTGATCTTCTTCAGACCCTCTGTATTTAAATGTGATGGTGTGGAGATCTTCTTTTTGTTCTAAACCTGTTACAAAAGGATCCTCCTCAAAAAATCGAGTTGCTTTATCTGTTAAGCCTTTCAATTTTACTGTTATTAAGCGTTCGCCTTTCAATTGTGCTTGTATATCAGACACAGATCCATGCGCAATTAATTTCCCTCCATCAATGACACCAATTTCATCGCACATTTCTGCAAGCTCAGGCAAAATATGAGAAGAGATTAAAATGGTTTTGCCCATTCCTTTTAGTTGTTTTAATATATCTCTCATTTCCACTCGAGCACGAGGGTCTAGGCCTGACGCAGGTTCATCTAATATCAAGACTTGTGGATCATGAATTAATGCTCTAGCTAAACACAAGCGTTGCTTCATTCCACGAGATAACAAGTCAACATATTCATATCGCTTATGCGATAAATTCACTAGTTCTAATAATTGAGGAATTAACTCCGCTCGTTGTTTTTCTGGTATTCCATAACTCGCACCATAAAAATCCAAATATTCATCCGCTTTTAACTGGTCATACACACCAAAAAAGTCAGGCATATAACCAATTTGCTTTCTCACCTCGTGAGGTTCTTTGCGGACGCTTTTTCCATTAATAATGGCATCTCCAGCTGTTGGTTGAAGAAGAGTCGCCAATATCGAAAACGTCGTTGATTTACCCGCTCCATTTGCACCTACAAAACCAAAAACTGTACCTTCACTTAAACTTAAGTTCAAATCATTTAAGGCATAAAACGAACCATATTTTTTGGTAAGTCCCACTATTTCAATCATTCTTGGACCTCCCCTTTTAATCTTAATTCTGGTAATCGCGTATAGTCGTCACCATTCATCCCTTGTTTGTCTATCTTAAATTGGACCATTCCTTCAGTCGATACATAATCGCTTACTTTTTCTTTAATTGAAAAACGACTACCTTTTACCTCTTCGAATGATTTGGTGTTCCAATTAAAAATTTCAATTTGCATAATGCCTGAATTTGTATTAGCCAATAGTAGCTCTGTCCAATTAACTTTATTCAATGGCATATTGCTAGGAAGTTTCCAATCATATAGATAAGTTCCATTCGCCATATACCATTCAAATTTGCTATTTCCCATCTGTTCAAAGTATGCTGACGGATCCTCAGTACTTACATGAATTTCAAATGATGTTGCAGGTAATGTGAATTCCCCTGAAAAAATGGTTTCTGGTGAAAACCTTTGATAAACCATATTAATAGCAGAAATTTCAGCTCGTTCACCCGCAATTTTAATCGGAACAATAGGATCTTCCGTATGTGCAACGATAGCTGGCTCTGTTGCTATATTACCTGAATTTTGTGACATGCGAATCAGACTGCTTTTTCTCTCTTTCGGCAAGTCGGATGCTTGCATAATAGCCGTATTACCCATATATGACGTTGAGGCTGAGATAGGAGAAAGGACAGCAGACCCAATAGATTCATTCACTTCTATAGATTCATTTGGATCCAGATTGCCTAACTTGATCATTTTTGAACCTGACCAAATGGACACATCTTTAAGTGCAAACGGAAATTCATTTTTTACCGTTCCACGGACAATTCCTTTCTCAACAGTCAAATCAATATCAAATTTTCCACCGTCTTTAATCGTTGATTCACCTAAAACGGACGATACCGACCAATAGCCGACGTCACGAACGGTTAATTGAGTCTTATTAGCTTTCTCTTCTAAAATGGACATCCCTTGAACACTGGTAGTGGGACCACTTAAACCATTCATTCTTTTTGACCCAACCATCGTTGTCCCTAGCTCAGATTCAAAAGTGAAATTGCCACTTCGATTGGATAAAAGTGATTCTACATAGTAGCCGGTCAAACTCTTATCTTTTTGAACTTCGTAAAAACTTACTTGTTGAATTTGAGGACGCACCAATCTGTCCTTTGCACCATAAGCAAATATGGACACAGAGGCTATTATGGAAACCGCTGGTATAATCCACCAAGCATATTCCCTTTTGTCCTTACGTTTCAGTAAGACATACAAAAGAGGTCCTACTAACAAAATGTAAATGATGACAATTACAAGCATTAATATTGTAGAAATCTGGAACGACGGAAATAGTTCGTTTATAGAACCTATCTCATAGGTCATCTGTTCTTTTATTCCTTGGTGATTCATATACATACCGGAGTTTGTCGTAAGACCAACATTCGCTTTTTTAATGATGTCAGCAAGGAAAGCCGTGGCATTCGATTCTTTTGAAAGAGGCTCATCCCCTAGTGAAAATGAGGTTTGAATTACTGCTCCCTTACCTACCGTCATAACCGCCGCAAGTGGATTATTATCTGATTGAAGTAAAATTCGAGCTCCTTCATTTTTTGAGGCTACAAAAGAACTAATCGAGTTTTTGAATTCTTTATTGTTAATAAAAGATGAAAGAACTTCCTTCGAAATTTCCTTTCTTTCTTTTGATAACGTTAAAGGTAAATGAGTAGAGAGTAAGCCCGCTTCAGCTGCTACATTGTCAGAAGCACCAATCATCACAACGCCACCCGTTTGAATCCAATCAATAATGGCTTGTTGTGCATCTTCTGGTAAATCGGCCAAAACATATTCATCGATGATGATAAAATTAGCTATTCCATAGGAAGAAGCTGCTGTAGGAAATTCAAATTCTTTAATTTGTGCAAGGTGAATCGTTTGTTGATCACCCATCGTATTGAGCTTCATAGAAGAAAAAGGACGTAATCGATCCGCACTTTCAGATAAGGTTAATACGAAATTTGATTCTGGTCCGTAAAAATTGGGACGAACGGATTTATTCCCCTTATATGAAACTTCTTTGCCGTTTTCCCAATCTCCTTCATAAAAATAAAACATTTGAGTACTTGTTCCTGAATACACAAATTCATCGGATAAACCAGGCAATGACAAGTTTATGGTTTTAGTTTCACCAGCTCCTATTGTTATTGGATAGGCTTTCGCAGATCCGACTGCATAGGATTCCGAGTAGTCGATAACAAGATCACCTGAAAACTCATCACCCTTGTTTGTAATAGTTAATGTTAGAGGCAATCCTTGCCCATGTTTAACCTTGTTTTGAAATCCTGCCGTTGCTTTCACATCTAATTGTGATGCTGCATACGCCTCAGAATAAGTCATAAAACTAAATAAAAAAACTAGGCTAATTGCGAAACTCCAACGAATATAGTGCCTCATGAATCTTCCCCCTTGTCTCTATATGAATTAGTACGAAATAATTACACATAAGTTGCAAGGTACCAAAAATAAAATTGGGAGGTTCTGTAAGAAGTTGAAGGAAGGATTGTATCTGAGAAATTATTCTTTTTTATTTTCATCGTTCTCTACTTGCGCAAGGTTGGCCATATATTTCGAAATGACTTTAGGAATAGGAACACCGATATGATGGAGATTTTCGACGATCGATAATCCTTCCATTCCAATGTAAAAATAAAGAGCAATCGTTTTGAAAGCAGGAACGTCATTCGTAGTTAATGCATCTAACCAATTTGCTAATACGATGACCAACATAATGGCGGCTTTTTTTAAAAATCCTTTATAGCCGATTTTTGAGTTTAATTTTCTTTTAATGGCCGCTTTAATTAATCCCGTAAAGATATCAATAACCATAAAAACCAAAAGTACTGTCATTAACGATTCCCAACCGCCTATGATATAAAAAAACCACCCACTAACAAGTGACGCAGAAACTATTATTTTTTCCATCATTCTCACCTCCTAAAATTATTAAGTAATTAAAAAAACCCTTCGAAAGAAGGGTTGTAGACATGCACCCATACAATGGGCTATTTCTGTTTATCCCGATAAAAAATGATGAAATTTCGGATATTAGCCTTAGAATCATCGGATTTATCCATTTGAGGATAAATTTTATTATCTAATAGTTGTAACAGCATGGAAATTCATCTCTCCAAAAACAATCCTTCTTGTCAGTATATGATGTCGAATCTATAAATGACTCTTGTTAATGCTATAAATAAAAGCCTGTTTTCTAAAATATTGTGGTTGTTGATATTATATAAAAGGTAAATGGAATTTTATGTTAATACAAGCTAAACGGCAGCAGTTTGTTCAACAAGAAATTTGCTTTTATAGAGAAATCACTTTTAAGAAGGAGGTAATGATGGAAGGAAGACTTTATATTAGTGTATCTATTGTGGTACTTGTTTTATCAATACTTTGGTGGCAACAATATAAGCAAGATAAAGAATTTATGGATAGTTTACTTCTCCACCAACCTATTGAAATAAATCAAGTTGATGCCATTCATTTATGGGAAAAAGGAGCAGATAAGAGAAGGGTTTCAACGGAAGAATATATAAAAGTTGTTGAATGGTTTAATCAGTACGAACCAAACAGAATATCAGAAGAAAAGGTTCCACCTTCAAATGCACAAGTAGTTGTGGATACGAAAGAAGGGGCAACAATAATCATCCATTATACAGATGGGAAAATATATGTTAGTAGAACTGATGTTATAGATGGTGGCATAGGGTACTTATTCCTTGATGAAGCCCCAAAATTAGAATACTTTTTTAAGGAACTACTCAATTAAAAGTTTTATTCAAGTATTGGGATTGGTAGTTTAATTAGAAAATAAAGACAACCTTAATAACAGTTTCGTTTTACCACAACGAAACTGTTTTTGTATGCAATAAGTACCCTAACCCTTACACCTTTAAGCCAGTCTAATTTCTACATCAGTTGTGTAATTAGATTTCCTGCAACACCGCAATAATAACGAAGTAATTTGCTCATCATATGGCAATTTCTTGTTTAGTTGCTCAATCGCTCTAATAAACTTTTCCTTTTCATCGTCAGGTAAATCAAAGAAAGTTTGATATACATCTTCCCACATCGATAAACTTTCCCGTACATAAGTTCTGATCATAAAAAAACGGGATTGAGATTATATCCACAATATTTACGAAAACAGTCACTTAAAAAGAAAAAAACCTCCATTTGAGTCTTTTCAGATCAAAATGGAGGTTTCATTCTACTAAATTACAAGGATCGTATATAAGAATCTAAAAAAGGTACTAAAAAGTCAATAATCTCTTCGTTTGGACTTAACTGTGCATGATGCAATCCGTATGGAGAATCCACACCAGCCCAAAATAACAGACCAGGAATTTCCTGCAAAAAGTAACCAAAATCTTCTCCGGTCATAGCAGGTTCGCATCGAATAGCCGTTGCCTGCTGATGCTTTGAAGCAAATTGTAAAAATTCATTTGTTAAAGATTCATCATTCGACACTTGGTAATAGGAGGAACCATAGTCAACCAGCACTGTACAATCGAATGCAAGTTCTGATGCTTTGCACAAGGCTTCAATTTTCTCTTTAATTAGCGTCATCGTTTGTGCATCCATCGTTCGAATCGTACCTTCCAATCTTGCATGACCAGAAATAATATTTTGTACTGTTCCTGAAGTCATTTTTCCAATTGTCAGGACAGCAGAATCTAGTGGATTAATGGATCGACTCACAATGGTTTGTAATTGCATTAACAAATTAGCTGCCGCAATCGTCATGTCTCTCGTTTTATGAGGAAACGCCGCGTGACCTTCGACACCATGCAAATCTATAAACAATTCTGATGTATTGGCGAATAATAGACCAGGTCTTGTTGCAATAATTCCAACTGGGTATTCTGGTGCTATATGGAAAGCCAAAATCATATCAGGAACTAAGTCGGGATGTTCTTTTTTTAACCACTCACGCATAGGCAATGCCCCACCAGGACCTTCTTCAGCGGGTTGAAAAAGGAATACCATAGAATCTTGAATCGGTGATTCGGTGATTTTTTGTAAAAGCCCTATAGCTATAGTCATATGAACATCGTGACCGCATGCATGCATAAAGCCTGAATGTAATGATTGAAAAGAGAGTGATGTCTGCTCCTTTATGGGCAAGCCATCGATATCTGTTCGCCATCCAATTGTTTTTTGTGGATTTAAACCAGTCACATGAACAACAATACCTGTTTTCCATGTGACAATTTTTAACCGTTCCTTATTCAACGAAGCTATGATCTCTAATAAATAAGCTTGTGTTTTAAATTCTTGAAAGCCGATTTCTGGAATTTGATGCAACTCACGTCTTATTTGTAGAAGAGTATTCATCATTTTCTCCTACAGTTGACGAAGTTCATGCATGATTTCTGTCTTCGATTTTGTTTTATCATCGATTTCTTTAATAACTTTTGCAGGTGTACCTGCAACTACTGTATATGGAGGAACATCTTTTGTAACAATTGCTCCTGCAGCAACCACTGCACCTTTTCCAATTTTCACACCCTCTAATACAACGGCATTTGCTCCTACTAATACATCATCCTCGACAATAACAGGCATAGCAGATGGTGGCTCGATTACACCAGCTAAAACGGCACCGGCACCGATATGACAGTTCTTACCTACTGTTGCCCGACCGCCAAGAATCGCACCCATATCTATCATTGTACCGTCACCAATAACAGCACCAATATTAATAACAGCACCCATCATAATGATACAGTTATTTCCAATTTCTACTTGATCACGAATAAATGCACCTGGTTCAATTCGAGAATTGATACCTTTTAAATCGACTAGAGGAATCGCAGAATTACGTCGATCGTTTTCTACTACCAAATCTGTTATTTGATTTTCATTCTCTTTTAAGGCTACTTCAATTTCAGACCATTCACCAAATAATACAAGTGAATTTCCTTCTCCAAATACTTTCGTGTTTTCACCAAATGACAAGCCCTTTATGTTTTCACCTTTTACATAAACTTTTACAGGTGTTGATTTTTTCGCATGTTGAATATACGAAATAATTTCATAAGCATCCATTTGTTTCATTCTAGTTGAGCTCCTTTCAATCTTGCAAAATATGGACTAATTGTACAGTAAATCGAACGATAATACACGTATTTAATTTGAATAATCATGCAAAATAGATGCATGTTCTTTTACAACTTTGACAAATGCTTCTACTTGTCTTAATTCAAAAGCTGAGTCATAACCAATTAACCACGTATCACGCGTTAACTCAAATTCCTTCGCTTGATTGGTTAAAGGAATTTTATTAATAGGTTCCAGTCCATTTAAAGTGATGGAAGGTAAAATCGCATAACCAATTCCGTTTAATGCCATTTGCTTACATGTTTCAATTTGGTCAACCGTGATTTGTCTCTTCGGGCTAGATGAAAAATGACGTTGCCACCAAGCTTGAATTTCTTGATAATAATTCGAATCACTTTTAAATTGTATAAATGGTCGATCGGTAGACAGAACATCTTGAACCGATGTTAGTTCTTGGTCGACTAAATATAATGTATCCCGGAATAGATGAATTTTAGTCCCTTTCCAATCTGTATGACCTCTGACGATTCCAATGTGTGCTTCTCCATCATACAAAGCCCTAACGATTTCTGAGCTCCAACCGGTAATGAGTGAAATTTTGGCTTCTGGATATTGGGTAACAAAATCCTTTAATACCATTGGAAGCCAGTTTTGACCGACTATAGATGCACAAGCAATTTTTAATGTACCATGTACTTTAGAAATTAATGACTGAATTGTCTCGAAAATTTCTTCCTGTTTTGCCAATTGTTCAATAGAATATTGAATAACCAGTTCACCGGCTGAAGTTGCTGTTAAGCCTTTTTGGGAGCGAATAAATAATTGAGTACCCCATTCTTTTTCAATTGATTGCAATCTCTGAGACAGTGCGGGTTGAGATAAAAAAAGTCGTTCCGCTGCTTTTCTCATATTGCGTTCTTCAGCTAAAATTTTAATGATTTGAGATTCATTTGATGTCATCTTTTTTCACTCCAATGGTCTTTCGAAGATTTTATTTATTCGAAAAAAAGAAGACCTCCTTGGAGACCTTCTTTTATTCTTTCATATTATTGATTATTTTGGTAGATATGTTTTTTCAATTGTTTTAATACAACTCTACGGGTTAATATCCCCACAAATGTTTCTTCATCATCAATCACACATAAAAATGGATGGTCAATGAGTAAATCCAGTCCACGTTTAAATTTCTCCGATACATGAATTGAGGGAACTGGTTGTAACATCACTTCATCAACTTTAATGTCATGTAAACGTTCATATTCGATATGTTCTAGACCTAATATGGCATCAGTAATCATTTGTGTACTAACAAGCCCTTTAAGACGATATTTAGTATCTAAAACTGGAATGGATGAATAACCCGTTTTAGTTAACACTAATAATGCGTGTTCTGCACTATTTCCTAATTGAACATGAGCAACTTTTTCAGATGAGATGATGAATTCTTCGATTTGCATATCCAAAAAATCTCTGCTTGTAACCGAAATCATACACTTCTACTCCTTCTTTTGTTCTTTGAAAGAACAGCAAACTACCCCTTAATCATATCACAAAGTAAACAAAAAAAAGATAGGTGCACCTCATTAAAAATCTGTGAATATGTAAAAAAAGACTTCTTCACGGATTACCGTGAAGAAGCAGCATAATAAAAAATGACAGAAAATATAAATACTGCAGCCAAAATATATGTCCAGATGACAGGATTAAAAAGTGCAGGATGCTCTTTTATTTCTCCTGCAATTGGTGCATCAGTGGCACTTTGTCTCTCTCTCTCAAACCTCATTACCCTGAGTGTCGAGTATAAACTGATGCCACCTACGATAATAATCATCCCGATTAATGGCCACGTCCACATTTCCATATTAACTCCATCCTTTCGAGCTTGTATGGATTAGTATGGGCATCCAAAAAAGATTCATTCATTAAAATGGAAACTTATTTAACCATTGACCACCATCTAAAGTGACAATTTCCCCATTCATGTAAGATGCTTTTTCGGACATTATAAATGAAGCTAAATCGGCTATTTCCTCTGGTCTTCCAAGTCTACCTAACGGAACTGACTTTAAAGTTCGTTGTGCAGCTTCTTCCGATTCCCAAAGTTTTTCGGCTCCACCCGTTCTTTCGATCGGTCCTGGGGCAATACCATTAACTCGTATTCCATATTTTGTTCCCCATTCAACAGCTAGAGTACGAGTTAGAGACATAACGCCAGCTTTGGCTGCTGCAGAATGAGCGATTCCTGCACCTGCATTCCATGCATATGTTGCGATAATATTTAGTATGCTACCTTTTTGTTCTTTTTCAATCCAATAATTCCCTACTGCGTGTGAACAGAAGAACGTTCCGTTTAACACGATATCAATAACTGACTTCCACCCATTTGGAGATAATTTTTCTGCATGTACTATGAAGTTTCCAGCTGCATTATTAACTAATCCATCAATTCGGCCAAATCTTTCGTCAGTATAGGCTACCATTGCTTTCACATGTTCTGGCTCTCGAACGTCCATTTGAAAAATACCGACACGACTATCATCATGTGAAATCGCTTTTTGAGCAGTCTCTAGTCTTTCCAGGTTCCGTCCAGTAATTACGACATTCGCACCCTCTTCCACAAAATGCTTTGCCATATAAAAGCCCATACCACTTGATCCACCAGTTACAATTATTGTTTGATCTTTTAATAACATATGATTCAGCTCCTTTTATTGAATGAATATTCACTCATTATCGTATCATGTCTTTGAATATCTGTCTTTCAAATAGTAGAAAATATTTTGATATAACGGCTCTGTTATCATTTAATGCTGTTTTATTTAGTATCTGCTCCCTGTCCGCGGACGAACAGGCAAGCCTCCTCAGGCTAATAGGATGTTGGTCACGAAGGCGTTGTCACACGAAGTGGCGTCCTTAGCCTTCGTTCCTTTGTTCTTGTTGCGGGGTCTTGCTTGTCCGTTATTCCGCAGGAAAGAATAGGGTCGAAAGATGTTTGACCCTATTCTTTGCGACGAAGCTAGCAAAGCGTTGCAGGAGCAGTGATTTTGTCGCAGACTCTTACCTTTAAATCACATCGGTTAAGAGAGCTACTATTAAAATTCAAACTATTTAACATCATGTAAATGATTAATGTATTGAGAATATGCGTCACTTTCGCAGAAAAAACTGGCTACCGAAAACCAACATCTTGCAAGGCTGTTCGG
>JBEVEQ010000074.1:0-5031 GCA_040512715.1 Paenisporosarcina sp.
CTCAGTTCTTTATCGTTTCAGAGTTTAGGTTGGCTGGTTTAAAAGAAGAAGCACCTTCAGAAGCTTTAACTCTTGATATGGCTTCAGTTGTTGTAGTAAAAGCACAAGGCGAGAAATGTGAACGCTGCTGGACAATCTCGTCTAAAGTTGACGAGAATGACAAGCATCCAACATTATGTCCTCGTTGTGCTGATGTCGTTGAAAAATACTACGTATAAAATTTTAGTTAACTGGAGCTGTCCTTTTTTGGACAGCTCTTTCTGTATGTTTGTGTTATGTGGTAAACTAACTAAGATACTTGCGTAACGGAGGAACATACGTGTACATTTTTTATTTAGTTGCAATTGTCATTGTGGCAATTGATCAGTGGACAAAATGGTTAGTTGTGAAAAATATGGAGCTAGGTGAACGAATTCCTTTAATGGAACCTACGTTTGCATTATTATCTCATCGTAATCGTGGAGCTGCTTGGGGCATGCTTGAAGGTCAAATATGGTTATTTTCAATTGTGACCATTATTGTGATTGCTGGAATTCTTTATTACTTCCATAAGGAAGCAAAAGGGAAACCAATCTTTCAATTAAGTTTAATGATTTTACTTGGTGGAGCTATCGGAAACTTTATCGATCGATTATTTCGAGGAGAAGTTGTTGATTTTATAGATGTGTTAATTCCAATCATTAAGTATGATTTCCCGATTTTTAACATTGCAGATGCTGCTTTAACAATAGGTGTTGTAATGGTGATGATTGTATTATTTTTAGAAGAAAAAAGAGAAAAGAAAACAGGTGAGTAAATGGAAGATTTTACGTATACAATCTCAGAAGCACAAAAAGGTGAACGAATTGATAAAGCAATCTCACTACTTGAATCCGATTGGTCGAGAAGTCAAATTCAAAATTGGTTAAAAGATGGAGCTGTTTTAGTAAATGGCGAACAAATTAAACCCAATTATAAAGTAAAAAAAGACGATGTAATTATCGTTTCTCCACCAGAAGCTGAACCTTTAGACATCCAATCAGAGGATCTAGATTTAGAGATTATTTATGAAGATGCGGATGTTTTAGTTGTTAACAAACCAAGAGGGATGGTTGTCCATCCTGCACCAGGCCACACATCAGGAACATTAGTAAACGGTTTGATGCATCATTGTACAGACCTCTCTGGAATAAATGGTGTGATGCGTCCAGGAATCGTTCATCGTATCGATAAGGATACTTCAGGTTTATTGATGGTTGCTAAAAATGACCAAGCGCATGAATCTTTAGTTAATCAATTAGTGAAAAAGACCGTTACAAGAAAATACACGGCTCTAGTACACGGACATATTCCGCATGACAAAGGAACGATTGATGCACCATTAGGTCGCGACAAAAAAGATCGTCAAAGTATGGCAGTAGTAGACAATGGAAAACATGCGATTACTCATTTCCGTGTGATAGAGCGTTTTGGTAAATTCACACTTGTGGAATGTCGACTTGAAACAGGTCGCACGCATCAAATTCGTGTTCATATGAAATACATTGGTTTCCCTCTAGCAGGAGATCCAAAGTATGGTCCAAAGAAAACAATCGAGTTTGATGGACAAGCTCTTCATGCAGGTGTACTGGGATTTGTTCATCCCCGTACTGAAGAATACCTTGAATTTGAAGCACCACTACCAAAAGAATTCCAAGAATTACTTGAGGAAATGAAAACTCAAGTTGACACGAAGGAAGACTAAATCTATAATTGGTCTAACGAATTAAATAGAACACCTTTAAAAACAGTCCAGAGAGGCTGAGAAGGTACCGTGAAACGTACAAAGACACATGCTGTGTGTTTTCCTGCGATATTTTTCTGCCTTCACACCCTCTCATCCACAAAGGACGAGAGGGTTTTTATTTTCCAAAATAACTATGAGCATAAGGTTTAAATGCACTAGAGAAAAGGAGGAAAAATCATGGTGGAAAAAGCAAATATTCTAGATGAACAAGCTATTAACCGAGCCTTAACTCGCATCGCTCATGAAATTATTGAGCGTAACAAAGGAATTGAACAATGCATCCTTGTTGGAATTAAGACAAGAGGCGCTTACTTAGCCAATCGATTAGCTGCAAAAATCGAGAAAATCGAAGGTAAAAGTATTAAATCGGGAGAATTAGACATCACTCTTTATCGAGATGATTTATCGATGAAAACGGTAAATAAAGAACCGCTCGTCCAACAAGTAGATATTCAACATGCAGTTAAAGATCAAAAAGTTATTCTAGTTGATGATGTTCTGTATACGGGTAGAACCGTAAGGGCAGCTATGGATGCAGTAATGGACTTAGGAAGACCCGCACAAATACAATTAGCAGTATTAATAGATAGAGGACATAGAGAATTACCGATTCGGGCTGATTATGTTGGAAAAAATATTCCTACCGCGAGCATTGAACGAATTGTCGTTCGACTTAATGAAACGGATCATGAAGATAGTGTAACCATTCACGAATAGAAGAAAGTAGGGGAAATGATGTCAAACTCTCAAGCTGTTTTAGATATTCACGATAAACCTTCAACAGGAAAATTAGCTACGTTAAGTATTCAACATATGTTCGCGATGTTTGGAGCTACGATTTTAGTGCCACAACTCGTTGGACTTAGTCCGGCAATCGCTTTACTAACAAGCGGAATTGCCACATTAATTTTTATGTTTGTAACGAAATTTCAAGTACCTGCTTACTTAGGTTCATCTTTTGCCTTTATTCTTCCTATCCAAATAGCAACTAAAGAAGGCGGAATAGGTAGTGCCATGATTGGCAGTTTGTTTGTAGCGCTAGTCTATATCATTGTTTCACTGGTAATTTGGAAGACTGGATATAAATGGATTATGAAATTATTGCCACCGATTGTTGTGGCACCAGTCATTATCGTAATTGGTTTGGCTCTATCTCCTGTAGCAGTGGATATGGCGATGAACATTACTGTAAATGATGTTAAAGAATATAGCATGCTTCATTTCTCAGCAGCACTTGTAACAGTAGCAGCAGCAGTTATTGCAACATTATTTTTCAAAGGAATTATTAGTTTAATGCCAGTCTTAATCGGAATAATTGTTGGATATGTATATTCATTAATCATCGATATTGTCGATTATACAGCTGTAACAAATGCAAAATGGATTTCATCTCCTGATTTTTTATTGCCAGGAGTCCATTATGACTTTGTCATCACACCTACTATGCTTGCAATCATGGTACCAATTGCCATTGTAACCATATCAGAACATATTGGACATCAGTTAGTATTAGGGAAAATCGTAAACCGAAATTACATAAAAGAGCCTGGACTTCACCGTTCGATTTTAGGTGATGGGTTAGGAACGTTCATCAGTGGTCTTTTAGGTGGACCACCGAAAACAACTTATGGAGAAAATATCGGAGTTCTTGCCATTACGAGAGTATACAGCGTATATGTAATTGGTGGTGCAGCTGTTCTTGCCATAGTATTCTCTTTCTTTGGTAAAGTTATGGCATTAATCAGCACAATTCCTACAGCAGTATTAGGTGGTATTTCAATCCTATTGTTCGGGATTATTGCTTCATCTGGTTTACGTATGCTTGTGGATAGTAACATTGACTTTGGCAATAAACGTAACTTAGTCATCTCGTCTATCATTTTAGTCATTGGTATTGGTGGAGCTAAACTTCACTTTACAGAGACCTTTGAAGTTCAAGGAATGGCATTAGCGGCAATTGTCGGTGTTGTATTAAACTTAATTTTGCCAGGAAAGCCACAATTAGCAGATGATACTTTAAGAGATATAACAACTGAATAAAACCTTTTAATACCTAGTCCAGAGAGGCAGGGAAAGGGAAATCCAAGAAAAGTTCCGTGTATGTGGGGATCTTAACTTGGTCATGCCCTGTAGCCTCTCAACATCTTGTTGAGAGGCTTTTATTATAAGACTCTGTTAAATGAAGATGTTGATAGGTAGAGAATCTGCGACACCCTACGGAAACACGAGCAGGCAAGACCCAGCAGCGAGGAAAAAGGAACGAAGGCTAAGACGCCACGTCGTGTGGCAACGCCTTCGTGACCCTGTTGGTCTGAGGAAGCTTGCTAGTTCGTCCGCGGAAAGGGAGCAGATTTCCTCTCATATTTATAAATAATCAACAGTAAAAGCTAACAGAGTTTATTTTACAGATAAACAAGGAGGGGCTAAAAAGTGAAGAATTTATTAAGCATGAACGACTTACACATAGAAGAAATCGATTCGATTTTACAGCGCGCTGAGGAATTTGAGCATAACGCATCTCCGAACTTATCAAAGACATATACAGTAGCTAATTTATTTTTTGAACCAAGTACACGAACTAAAATGAGTTTTGAAATGGCTGAACGGAATTTAGGATTACATGTACTTCCGTTTGAAGCAAGCACTTCAAGTACCTTAAAGGGGGAAACCCTTTATGATACGGTGAAAACTTTAGAGGCAATCGGAGTAGATGCAGTAATCATTCGCCATGAAGAAGAAGGGTTTTACCATCAATTAAGTACAGGCATAGAATTATCAGTAATAAATGGTGGTGATGGTTCAGGTCAACATCCGACACAATCATTACTGGATCTGTATACGATCAAGCAAGAGTTTGGGAGATTCGAAGGTTTAGAAATAACTATCGTTGGAGATATCGCCCATAGCCGTGTCGCAAAATCTAATGCTCAAGCTTTAACTAAGCTTGGAGCACATGTATCTTATCTCTGCCCGCCAGAGTGGCAAGGTGAGTTTCTTGCTGAATCGAGGTGGGAATCTATCTTACCTAAAGCTGATGTCATCATGCTTTTACGAGTTCAACATGAAAGACATGTAACAGCTGATGGATTTTCAAAAACACAATACCATGAGCAATATGGTTTAACGAGTGCTCGATATGAACAGTTGAAGCCTACTGCAATTATTATGCATCCAGCACCAGTTAATCGGGATGTAGAAATAGCGAGTGAGTTAGTAGAAAGTGAAAAATCTCGGATATTTAAGCAAATGCATAATGGTGTCTTTAT
>JBEVEQ010000090.1:0-10250 GCA_040512715.1 Paenisporosarcina sp.
ATTACTAATGAAAGATTCATTTGAATATATGTAAACGTTGTCTTTTCTACATCTTATTGCAGAAATGTGACGAAATATTAAATCGCTTGACTTTTTATCAAGAATCTATATTCAATTGGTCAGAAATGGTGTATAATCATTTTTAGCAACCTATATTAAATTCATTCTAATTTAAACCGAGATTAAGCATATAGTTCTTGTTACACATTTGAAAGGAAGTGTTCCTATGATGGTTACATTGTTTACTTCACCTAGCTGTACATCATGTCGTAAAGCGAAAGCATGGTTAGAAGAACATGACATACCTTATACTGAGCGCAATATCTTCTCTGAGCCGCTAAGTATTAGCGAAATCAAAGAAATCCTACGTATGACTGAAGACGGGACAGATGAAATCATCTCGACTCGTTCTAAAATATTCCAAAAATTAAATGTTGATGTGGAAAGCTTACCACTTCAACGTCTATATGAATTAATTCAAGAACATCCAGGATTATTAAGACGTCCTATCATTCTTGATGAAAAACGTCTACAAGTAGGGTATAACGAAGATGAAATTCGTCGTTTTTTACCTCGAAAAGTTCGAGCTTATCAATTACTTGAAGCTCAACGCATGGTTAATTAAATTCGAATAAAAAATGACTGATCAATCCCTTCGTAACAAGTTTGAAGGTGTGTTGGCAGTCATTTTTTTTTAATATCTCTTGCTTTCCGTAGTTTTGTCTACTACAATGCTAATACATTGTAAAAAATGATGAGTGAAAGCATATCCTTTTCATTTTCGCAGAGCCCATCATACAATAGAGATAGACACTGATCATAATGGCTTGAAGTGTTGCTAGAAAAAGGGGCTTTCCCTTGAATGTAATTGAAGGGAGATGTGTAAAATGGATATCGAACGCATAAATGAAAACACAGTAAAATTCTACATTTCATACATCGACATCGAAAAAAGAGGCTTCAGCCGTGATGAAATTTGGTTTAATCGCGATAAAAGCGAAGAGCTTTTTTGGGAAATGATGGACGAAATTAATGATGAATCTGATTTTGAAATAGAAGGTCCTTTGTGGATTCAAGTTCATGCCATGGATAAAGGTCTTGAAGTAACTGTGACGCGTGCCCAGATTAACAAAGATGGTAAACGTGTAGATTCTCCATACGAGATGGATGATAAAGGGCATTTTTTCTCGAATATGAGTGAAAGTTCTACGGATGAACAATCTTTTGAAGAATATGGAGACATATTTGCAACCAATGACGGTGTTTTAGGAGAATATACATTCTTTGTAAAAGATTTTGAAGATATTATTCCTTTAGCAAAACGTGTAACACTTCCGGAACCTGTGAAAAGTTCTTTATTTGTGTATGGTGGTCACTACTATTTAAATATAGGAGTGAATGAAGAAGAGATGAATGAGAAAGAAATCATAAATCTTGTAAGTATTCTATCTGAATATGTTACATTATCGACTGTTACGATACACAGATTACAGGAGTACGGTAAAGAAATTATGACCGACCATGTATTTCAACAAATAAATCAGCACTTCAGTTAATCCTCCCATTTTGGGGGGATTTTCTTTTTGGTTGTAAACAAAATATCATCTTTTTTGATTGAAAAATTTTTGTTAATTGATTTACTTTCTGAAGATTCGTATAATTATTTTTAGGAGGTGTTTGTATATTAACAGCATACAATGATAAAAAAGAAATTTTTACTATTACTAGTCATTTAACGACTGATACCTTACTTCATTTGAGAAAATCTATGACCTTCTACTGTCCTCAATGCGAAAACCCCGTTCGTTTAAAAATTGGACAAGTCATGATTCCCCATTTCGCGCATATTGTATTAAACGACTGTCTATCTTCATTTTCAGAAAGAGAATCTCCTATACATTTAAAAGGAAAATTGCAGTTAGCTGAGTTTTTTCATGAACTTGGAACTGAAGTATTAGTCGAAAGTTATTTACCTCAAATTGCCCAAAGACCTGATATTCTTGTGAAACTTCTTCAACAATCCTATGCCATCGAATTTCAATGTAGCACGATACCAATCCATCATCGTGATTTAAGGTCCAGCGGCTATATGAAATTGTCTATTCAACCAATTTGGATTCTTCGTTCATTTGACTATCCTAAAACTCCGTCGCATGGCATCGTCATTATTCAACTAACACATTATCGTCAAGCTTTTATTCAAGAATCTGAACAACACGAATCAAGTATTATCTCGTATGATCCTAACAGACAGCAATTTACCTACTATGCTCACCTTATGCACCTTCAGGGAACACGGTTTGTTGCGAAAATACTGAACTTGCCAATCCATGTCCAGAGCTTTCCTTTTAGGCAAATAAAACCTTTAACTAAAATGGAACGGATTGAGTATTGGAGGGTTTTTCAGCGACATCGCATGCGTTTTTTAAGGAACCGTCTTTTAACTAGTAGGAAAGGTGTTAACGATCCTTTCCTTAGAATTTGTTATTTTAATCTAATCCACCCGATAGATTTACCACTTTTCATTGGCGTACCTTTAGGTAATGCCAAACATCTTAAAAGTAGTTTCATAGAATGGCAGCTCGACTTCATTCATTTGTGCATGCAACATCGTATTCAATTTTAGGAAATTTCTGAAGAACATATTGCGTTATTTATTGATCTCCACCTAAAGGACAGTGATACAGAGACGGCAAGAGAATTATGTTTATCTTATATTCATTTTCTTAAGAAATTAAATTTAAGGGTAGATTCCACTCTTTTGAAACAAAGAGTAGGGGAGGAACAATTACTGGAAATTTTTCTCCAGCTAATAGTTGCAAAACCTACTGAATATTGAGAAAATAAATTTGTTGTTTTATTACGAGCGTTGAAATTAGGGGGAGCCATTAATGACTACGAATACTAAAAACAAAATTTTAACACGTGAAGAAGTTCCTACTGAATTAACCTGGAAACTTGAAGACATTTTTGCAACCGATTCAGATTGGGATAACGAATATAAAGAAGTTAACACACTGTCTGAAAAAGCAAATTCTTTTCAAGGTACAATTTCAAATGGGGCAGATGCTTTATTCCAAGTATTAACTTACAGAGATGAGATTTTAGAACGTATTGGGCGTTTATATACGTATTCTCATATGCGCGGAGACCAAGATACTGCTAATAGTCACTATCAAGCGATGGATAGCCGTATTAAGAAATTGTATGTAAAAGTATCAACAGGTTTGTCTTTCCTGACACCTGAGATTTTATCACTCGATGAAGCCGAGTTAGAGAAGTACTCAGAAGAACATGATGGATTAAAGTTATATAAACAAGTTTTAAAAGAAATTAATGAAATGCGACCACATGTATTACCTGCCGAACAAGAAGCGTTGCTTGCTCAAATGTCTGAAGTTGTAAATGCCTCTTCAGAAACATTCAGTATGTTAAACAACGCTGATTTACAATTTCCTACCATCACTGACGAGAACGGTGAAGAAGTTGAATTAACACATGGTCGCTACAGTCGTTTTTTAGAAAGTGAAAACCGTCAAGTACGTGAAGATGCTTTCCGCGCAATGTACGATACATTTGGCAAATTCCGCAACACATTCTCAACAACACTTACAGGAAATATTAAACGTGATAATGTAAACGCTAAAATACGTAATTATTCATCTGCTCGTCATGCGGCTATGGCAAACAATCATATCCCTGAAGATGTCTATGACAACTTAGTAAATACGGTTAATAAAAATCTACATCTTTTACAACGTTATGTTTCTTTGCGTAAAAAAGTTTTAGGACTAGATGAGCTTCATATGTACGATTTGTATACTCCACTCGTTAAAGAATCGAAAATGGAAGTGTCTTATGACGAAGCGAAAGATATTATGCTGAAAAGCTTTGCTCCACTAGGCGAGGAATATGTATCTATTGCTACTAAAGGACTTGAAAATCGTTGGGTTGATGTCCTAGAAAATAAAGGCAAGCGTTCCGGTGCTTATTCATCAGGATCATATGGAACGAATCCATATGTATTAATGAACTGGCAAGATAATGTAAATAATTTATTCACGTTAGCTCACGAATTTGGACACAGTTTACACAGCTATTACTCAAGAGAGAGTCAACCATTTGTATATGGAGACTATTCGATTTTCGTAGCAGAAGTGGCTTCAACTTGTAACGAAGCATTATTAAATGACCATTTGTTAAAAACGATTGATGATCCACAAAAACGAATTTATTTACTTAATTACTGGTTAGAAGGCTTCCGTGGTACTGTATTCCGTCAAACGATGTTTGCTGAATTTGAACACTTAATTCACAAACTTGATCAAGATGGAGTAGCGTTAAATGCAGATAAATACACTGAAGTTTACTATGATTTAAATAAGAAATATTTCGGTGATGATATGGTTGTGGATGAAGAGATTGGCTCAGAATGGGCTCGTATTCCTCATTTCTACTACAACTATTATGTATACCAATATGCGACAGGATACAGTGCTGCAGTCGCTTTAAGCAAACAAATCTTATCAGAAGGTCAACCAGCTGTTGATCGATATATCAATAAATTCTTAAAAGCAGGTTGTTCAGATACACCAATCGAAGTATTGAAAAAAGCTGGTGTTGATATGACTTCATCTAGTCCAATTGAAGAAGCTTGTAAAGTCTTCGAACAAAAACTGAATGAATTAGAAAAACTATTACTGGGATAATAATTTGAAATAAATACGTTTTTAATAAAACCTTCATCCTTTATCGGATGAAGGTTTTATTATATAGATATAACAATTAGTATTCAGCAAAAGTTAGTAGATAACTTGAAAACGCTTACACTGTGGCGATTCTGTGAAAAAGTATGTGAAGTATTGATTTATTCGTTATGTCATGATATTGTTTAGATGTGAAATACATCACATACGAACATATACCCCTTTGTTTGAACGTGAACATTTCTCCCATCCCCTTTGTGTTAAGAACCGTCACTCCTTTATTGGATGGCGGTTCTTTTTTGATTTAAAATAGGAAAAACACGAGATGCCTAATTAATGGGCACATCGTGTTTTCGATTTTAACTTATTCGTATTGTTTCAGTCTCCATTGAACGTTATTTGCAACCGGTATCCGTTCGAGTTGCTGTAAAAGCATACGTTTTTTTAATTCACGTTCAGCCGCGTAACTAGTAACACCGTAGATTGCTGCAATTTCATTCGTTGAAAGAGTATTGTAACGTTTGAATAAATCATCTAATGAAGGCGGTTCTTGTGGAGTGATTTTTTCTTCGAGCATTTCTTCCAAAATTCTCTCGTACACATCGTAATTATAAACACCATAAACCTTCAATCCTTCATCTTCAATTCGTTCATTGAAAAAAACCAGGCTCGGGACTTCTGTCACTTCCATTTCTCGACTAATATACAAATCACATTGAAATGCTCGAGAAGCTTCTTTTGATTTTATATCAGATTCAAATTCAGAAACATCTAATTTCGACTTCTCGGCAATATCCATTAATACTTGGTAAGTAGATACATTTTTAGTGTCTAAAAACACTTGTTCTTGTAATCGTTGTAGAAAACGGACACCAGCACGTTTACCTTGTAATTCAGCAGCTTTTACAGCAACGGAAGGTAAAGCTGGATGTGAAAACTCTTCCTCCTCAACATTTGTACATTTTGAATTTAATGAGGAAAGTTGAGTGCTCAGAACGATTCTGAGCGTAAAATATTGCTCATAATCCAATTGAAGTTTTCTCAAGATGGGTTGTAAATCCCAACATGATGAACACAATGGATCAATAAATGCATATAATTCAATTGGCTTCGTCGAACTCGTAGATACATACGCGGTGGGCGGAATCTGCAAGTTTGTCACTCGATTTCCTCCTCTTGATTAGGACGGTTCGTCATATGATGAGCCGTTAATACAAGCCTGTTATAAAGATCGTCTCGAATTTTTCCTTCAAGACCGACTTCATCCATTGCTATACTCATACATTCAAGCCAAGCTTGGGCACGATCAGGAGTAATTGGAAAAGGCATATGTCTAGCACGCATCATAGGATGTCCGTGCTCTTGTGAATAAAGGTTTGGTCCACCTAAATATTGTGTTAGGAACTGTTTTTGCTTACGAGCAGTTTCGGTTAAGTCATCAGGAAAGATAGGCTTAAGTTTTGGGTGTGCCGCGACTTTCTCGTAGAATGCATCAACTAGTTGCGACAATTTTTCCGGACCAATTTCCTCGTAAGGAATGATAGGCTTTCGGGTCATCTTGAGAACTCCTTTGCTTTCGCTGTATTCCTATTCTATCAACGTTCCAATATTTACTCAAACAAATTGATTTTACGAAGATTACCAAATAGGAAAGATATTAGGGGAGAGTGGTTTTGTTGATTGATTATCGGGGGGAATGTGGCGAATTGGAACGATAATTTGGCGATTGGGGAGTATCATGTGGCGCAAAAACCCATTAATCTGGCGCAAGCCGATGATATTGTGGCGTAAGGTCTTCAATGCTAGCTTTTACACCAGAATAAAAAAAAACCATGACGCAAACGCGTCATGGTCAAATTAGGCTTGATAATAACCTAGTACTTTTTGGACATAGTTTTGAGTTTCTTTGAATGGGGGGATGCCTCCGTATTTTTTTACGTTTCCTGGGCCAGCGTTATAGGCTGCTAAGGCAACGTCAATATTACCGTCAAATTGATCGAGCATTTGACGCAAATATTTGGATCCGCCCATAACGTTTTCGGTTGGATCAAATCGGTTACCTACACCAAGATAATTAGCGGTACCTGGCATAAGCTGCATCAACCCTGATGCTCCAGCATGACTGACTGCATTAGGATTAAAGTTCGATTCCTGTTTAATGACGGATTCGATTAATTTTTCTGGTAGATTATATTTTTCAGCGGCTTTGCGGATGATATCTGCAATGTCGCCTGTTTGTGTCGTTGATTTGTTTACGCTCGAAGTAATAGGTGCCAGTTGCTCCATGATATTTGAACCGTTAAATCCACTACTTAGTTGACCGAGTAAGTTTTGAGAAACGGACGTGACTTGAGATGCTGGTGATTGTTCGTTCATCATTTCTTGCATCATTTCAGTAAACATGGAGGACTGACCTCCTTGTTCAGCAAATGTTTGGACAGCTCCAAACGATTGGAGTGCATTAATTTCCATTAACATTTTGATCGATTGGAAGTTCAAAACCATCAGCCTTTCTGCCGCAACGCTTCTTTCATAAACCGCGCAATTTTTTTGTCGGTTTGTCGAGTCGGTATATTATGCTCCTTGAGCAAGTTATAAAAATGTATGTGTCCCGCTTCTAAATCTACTACTTCATATTCTACTTCAAAATCTTCCAATTGCATATAGAAAGAATGGTCGAAAACTAGTAGCCCCCCTTGGTAAGGGACTTCAGCACGTTCGGTGCGAAGCGATCCAAATGCGTTTACACGAGCAGGGAGATGTGAAAAGGCAACATATAGCTGCGTGTCAATAAATCCTTGTGATAGGATTTGGTTGCGGTCTTCATTGGATATCAACTCAGTTATCTCAATCATGGTGTGGGCATTTTCCCCTGGGGATTTCAATGTTAATTCATTTCGATCAGCTACGACGCGTAACCGAAATCCTTTTCTAGCCGCTTTTAATTGAAAATCATCTGTGTCAAAATAAGTATTTGTTTGCGAATGAAAGTCGCTATCGCTTAAGGAGAATACTTCGCGCAAGGAATGGAATTCTTCTTCGGTCAATAAATTTTTAAATTCGATTTCAGTTTGACTGCTCATGTTAACAACCACCTTTTCTTTTATTATCCTAGAAATTTTGCAATCTGCAACCTGGGCTAAGCTGTGATAAAATATGAGTAAGTATAGTTTGAAAGGAAGAACTTATTTTGCGTAAAACTTATAATGTTGATAGTGGTGTACAAAATGGAACGGAAATCCGATTTTTATTACAAGATGAGCCTGAAGAATTGGAAGTGAAAGCTGGCGGCCAGCTAATCACGGATTCGGATGCAATGGCATTTGTCTATTTGATGGATTCTGCAGATGGCTATACATATGTATTATTCCCGAAAACGGTTTGGCCACTTCTAGCGATTTCGTTATCGGGGGAGCAAGAGCCTATATTGGCATGGGGTGCCAAAGATATTAGTTTAGCTAATTTTAGAGAAGAGCTAGAGATGCTAATTTTCAATATTGAAGGAAATCATAACTACGGTGAAGATTTTTCGAGTGCTGTTGAAGATGCGTTTAAAGAGTATTTATTAGCTCAATAATCGCTTGGTTGATGATAAGGGGGACGGATCATGGGGCAGTGGGAGCGTTTTTTAGAACCATATAAGCAAGCTGTAGACGAACTTAAGGTAAAACTAAAAGGTATGAGAATGCAATTCGAAATAGAAAATACCAATTCACCCATTGAATTTGTAACAGGGCGAGTCAAACCGCTCGCAAGTATATATGACAAGACTCTTGAAAAAGGGATTTCTTTTGAACCGTCTTCGCAACTTGCACATGAACTTCCAGATATTGCGGGACTTCGTATGATGTGTCAGTTTGTCGATGACATCGAAACGGTTGTTGAGCTACTAAGAAGCCGACATGATTTGAAAATAATCGAAGAACGCGATTACATTTCACAAGAAAAACCGAGTGGTTATCGCTCGTATCATATGATTATTGAATACCCGGTTCAAACGATTCATGGAGAACGAACCATTTTAGCCGAAATCCAAATTCGAACACTAGCTATGAATTTTTGGGCATCGATCGAACACTCCTTAAATTATAAATACAAAGGTGTATTTCCTGAGGAAATAAAGAATCGGCTGCAAAGTGCTGCTGAAGCGGCTTTTCGATTAGACGAGGAAATGTCGTTAATTCGCGATGAAATACAAGAAGCGCAAAAATATTTCAGCGATTACAAGGAAACTGGACCTGCTGATTTCCCGAAAAGTACGAGTGGAGGGAGAACGAAACGCTTATGAAATTTTTCATTCAATCACGCAATGATGATTTATCAAATGAATTGATGGATAGAGCCAAAACGTATTTGTCTGATTTTGGATTAGAATTTAATGAAGAATCACCTGACATCGTTCTGTCCATCGGTGGAGATGGTACGCTCCTTCATGCTTTTCATCGCTATCGTGAACAATTGTCGACGGTTGCTTTTGTAGGTATTCATACAGGACATTTAGGATTTTACGCAGACTGGAAGCCTGCCGAAATCGAGAAGTTGGTCATTTCAATTGCTAAAAAAGAATTTGAAGTGATTCAGTATCCGCTTTTAGAAGCAACAATCCATTATCGAAATACGGAAGACCAATCGGTATATTTAGCTTTGAATGAAAGTACGATTAAATCTCCAGATGTCACGCTCGTTGTGGATGTCGAGTTAAACGGCACTCATTTTGAACGATTCCGTGGAGATGGGTTGTGTATGTCCACACCATCAGGGAGTACAGCTTACAATAAAGCCTTAGGCGGAGCGGTCCTTCACCCTTCGTTAGATGCCATGCAATTGACGGAGATGGCATCCATCAACAACCGCGTGTTCCGTACAGTAGGTGCACCTCTCGTATTGCCTGCACACCATACATGCGTGTTGAAACCGGTAAAGGCGCCAGATTTTATGGTCACGATTGACCATCTTCAGCTTTTGCATAAAGATGTCAAATCGATTGAATATCGTGTAGCGAAGGAAAAGGTACGATTTGCACGTTTCCGACCGTTTCCATTTTGGACGCGGGTTCACGACTCGTTTATTGACAGCGATGTCTAATCCATTTCAGTTACCTTTCATTTCGTCTAAAGAACAAATATTACGAGAGGCTTTAGCCGAATGGAATATCTCCAAAAGAACATTAACTGCCATCAAATATGAGGGTGGATCATTACTTGTAAATGGGCAGGAAAAGACGGTCAGACATATTCTCAAAAAAGGGGATATGGTGACCGTTATTTTTCCGCCTGAAAAGGTCAGTGAGGGACTTTTATTACAGGAAGGTGAATTAGATATTGTGTATGAAGATGAGGTGCTGCTCGTTGTGAATAAACCCGCCGGACTCGTGACGATTCCTTCGAAGGAACATCCGACAGGAAGTTTAGCGAATATCATCGCATACTATTATGACCAAAAACATATTTCGTCGACTGTTCATATATTAACTCGTCTAGATCGTGATACGTCAGGGTTAATATGTCTCGTGAAAAATAGACATATCCATCATGTAATGACGTC
>JBEVEQ010000100.1:0-7870 GCA_040512715.1 Paenisporosarcina sp.
CAAAATGTATCCGCGGCTTCAGAAGAGCAATTAGCAAGTATGGAAGAAATCGCTTCTTCTTCATCTGCTCTTTCTCAAATGGCAGAAGATTTGCAAGTGATGATTAATAAATTCAAAGTATAAAAACAAAAACCCGCGATCAGTCTTCACTGATTTGCGGGTTTTCCTTTGCGTGCCAATGGTCGAATACCGGTCCTCTATTGCCAAAAATCGGATCAGTCATTGGAAGCGGGACTTGAACTATATCGTGGAGTACTTGTGGCCGGTCGTTGTCTTCACCGGTTTTGATGTTGTAAGACATTCCCTCAGGGTAAGCACCTACTATCTTGAAATCATTACTACATTCCAGTTTTTTATGTCCTGTACCAGCCGGTAAAATAATGACATCTCCCTGTTGTACGGTTATTTTTTTTCCGCTTTCTCCACCGATTATTAAACGGGCAGTTCCGGCTTTCACGCCTAAAACCTCGTGTGCATTGCTATGATAATGATGATACGGGAACACACCATTCACCCAGCTGTTTTGCCAATTATGTTGGTTGAAAATCTTCTCAATATCAGAGGGGTGATCTTGAAATACCTCTTTAACTAAAATGACCGGTAGGTGTGGGTTATTGGGAATATACCCATCATCTTTAAATTTAAAAACAAGTGTATTCATCGCCATCAAACTCCTTCTTATTAATTCTTATTTGTTATACATTACCCATTATCAACCGAATCGAATAGGAGGAAGTCAAAAAGGCTATCCTTTGATTGAATAATTAATGGAAAAATACCTTGAAACTACAATGATAAATATCAGGAAAAAAACAAGTTTTTTTGGGATTCGGTTTGGCGGGAAATGGGAATACATAATTATACATGTCGAGGTAAATAAAGGAGGAGCTTAGATGAAGGATTGCATAATTATAGGAGGTGGACCTGCAGGATTGAACGCCGCCTTAGTACTCGGGAGAGCGAGAAGAGATATTCTTCTGGTCGATCAAGACAATGCAAGGAATAAAGTCACACATGCATCTCACGGATTTATCACAAGAGATGGGATTAAACCACATGAATTTCGCGAAATTGCCCATAAGGAATTAAAAGCATATCCTTCTGTAGAAATTGTTTCTGACCAAGTGGTGAAATTGCAAACCGTGAAAGACGGATTCAACGTAACGACTGACAAAGGTTATGAGTGGGATTGTCGAAAAGTCATACTCGCAACGGGTGTGAAGGAGAAATTTCCAAACATACCAACTCTACAAGACTTTTATGGAACGAGTATTTTTAATTGTCCATATTGTGATGGCTGGGAATATAATGACCAACCCTTAGCGGTATTTGGATTGGTTGACTATACAATACATATGACGGGAATTTTAAAGAATTGGTCTCGAGATTTAATTATTTTTACAAATGGAGAAGAATTAAATCGGTCACAAAAGAAGGCCATTCAGAAGTTAGACATTCAAGTCGAAACAGCTAAAATAAAACGACTTCACGGTGAAAGTAGGCGATTAAAAAGCATTGAGCTGGAATCCGGACAACATATTGCAAGAGTAGGTGGATTTATAACGCCAGAATTGATTCAAGCATCAAAACTTGGTCAGCAAGTTGGTCTTGTCTTGGATGACTTGGGTGGCTATAAATCTGATGATATAGGTCATACCGAAATTCCTCATTTGTTTGTTGCAGGAGAAGCATCGAAGATTTATCCTTCTCAATTAATTATTGCAGCAGCAAGTGGCGTTCAAGCAGCTATGGCAGTCAATGTTGAGTTAACTCATGATGGCATACTAGGAAGCAAACCACTAAAAAAGAATCATGAAAACTATTTTTTTTGATGAAAAAATTTAAATAATTGTTAATTGCAGGCCTTTAGATAGAGTTTATTTTGGAAATTTTATTCCCATTTTTTACAACTAGTAATATAAACTTACTCAAACTGTAAAGGAATAACAGTCATTTTGTCATGAAACTGTAATGTTTAAGTGTTATTTTATTTCTATCAACGAGAAATAAAAGGAGACACAACTTGAAAAAATTCAGTTTCGCACTATTAAGTTTTGTACTAATGTTCCTCGTCGCTTTTGCCAATGATTCAGAAGCAGCGTCTTCTGTACACACTGTGAAAAAAGGGGATTCCCTTTATAAAATCGCAAAACAATACAATATGTCAATTTCTACTATTAAGTCAGTTAATCATTTAAAATCAAATATAATTAAACCGAATCAAAAGCTAAAAGTTACGAAAAAAGTGGCAGCGAAAGCAAAGGCTAAATCAAAAATTGCTAAAAAAGCACCATCTCGTTCGGATGATGATAATGTCTTAAAAGAGATTACCGTTTCTGCATCAGCATACACGGCAAACTGTAATGGTTGCTCAGGTATTACTTCGACTGGAATAAATTTAAAGAAAAATCCAGACTTAAAAGTAATAGCCGTTGATCCAAATGTCATTAAACTTGGCTCAAAAGTTTATGTAGAAGGTTATGGATATGCAATCGCTGGTGATACTGGTGGCGCGATCAAAGGAAACAAAATTGACGTCTTCATCCCGACTAAGTCAGGCGCACTCAATTGGGGACGCAAAACTGTGACAATAAAAGTGTTTAAATAAAATTATGATTAAAGTCTACTTGCCATTTGGCGAGTAGGCTTTTTTGGTGTGTATTTTTTTAATGGTGGAGTTGAAGTAGCGTACGAAACAATATAGGCGATAATCGCCACATTATTGCATGGAATCGCAAGATTATACGTACATTGCGCCAGATTATCAATCTAATCCGCCGCATTGTTAATCATGAAAAATCCATTCAAGTGCTAGCTGCCACTTAATCATCAAGTTGCTAACTAGAATAAGTTTCCATTAACTCAATTTTTGTCGCCATATTCACATTCTTTGCAATAACCCCTTCTTAATCCTCAGAATCCGAGTCATGACCGTATAAAACAATTTATTCAATTAGTAGACTGAAAAAACGCGTAGATGATTATCGTCTACGCGTTTCGGACTGAAGACAAATGAATAATAGGTTATATAATGTGGTCGGCTAATTCTTTCGTTTTCCCGCAGGATTCTTCAGAAATAGCCAACCACTTTCCTACTAAAATTTTGCAGAGTCATGCTTACAGAAGCGATTAGAAATGCTAATTTAAGATGTAAGAACATGATTGTCTAAGTAAGTATGTATTTGACATTCCGCCTAATAAAACAGCCTTGAAGTGGCAGTCATGATAGCTTTGACAGGTAGCCAGTCCAAAATACGGCTATTATTACGGAAAGTTAGTATCGATGGTATTTTTATAGCAATTTCAGTTGATTGGAATGGAGACGGCGTAAAACATCTAATCCTGCTTCTGTTTCTGCATCGCTTTGCTAGCTTCGAAACATGAAAGTGCGTTGCATTGCTACGCTAGCTTCGTCGGAAAGATTAGAACTATGGTTCTAATCTTTCCAGCGGTAACAGCACGAACTGAAGAACCTGGAGTGGACTACAAGAAGAACAAAGACTAAGAACGCCATGTCGCGAGCGCAACGTTTTTGAAACCAACATCCTGTTGGCCTCCGCGGAAAGCGGCCGTCGCAATGGAAATCAGACACTTCTTATTAGATAGAAAAAAGGGCTGCCCCTAAAAGTCAATGTTATTGACCTAATGGGCTAGCCTTTTTAGTTGATCATTTTTTTGAGAATCCTACTCTTTTTCTAAACATACTACTAAGATAAGTGGTTTTTAATAACGACGGAATGGTGGACGCATTTGGTTTGGAGGAACGATAACAGTTTGATTGATTTGTTCGTAGTATGTTCTAGGAACATCAACAATATGTTGACGATTTACATTAATCAAAGGTTGAATATAAGGGACCTCACGTTGTACAAAAGAATCCGTATAGCGACACAAAGGTGGGCAAACAATCGGTTGTACTCCAGGTTGTCTGGAGCAGTGTGACTGATACATAGGTCGATACATAAAGATTTCACCTCCAATCTATCTCTCTTAATAAATGCGAGTTATGAAGGTTTGGAAACGGCGGTCAAATCATTTATTGAAGGTGAATTTGAAGTTGCTTATAATGAAAACATAAAGCCTATTACTGGGGAAAGGGTGCGACGAGTGTAGAATTTTATCTTTCTAAATGAAAATTGAATAGATTTAGGGAGTGGTCTGCATGAATGATCGTCGTTCTTTTTTGTTTTTATGGGGAAGTCAAATACTCGCCAATGCGGGTGATGTCTTATACATTGTAGGGTTAATTCAAGTTGTGTATGCGTCAACTGGCTCTATTTTAGCTTTAACGTTTATCCCTTTAACCATCACTTTCTCTCGGTTAATCGGTAGTTTTTTAACGCCACTATTATTGCATCGATTTGCTTTACATCGTATATTGCATGCTTCTATGATGGGGAAAATCGTGGTGTTAAGTGCTGTCTTTTTATTGAAAGATGAAGCTTTGTTAGGGATTTTACTCTTAGTTAGTATCATCGCCTTTCTTGATGGATGGGCAGCTCCTGTTCGTCAAGCTATGCTTCCTGAATTTGTAGGGAAAGTCGAGTTACCTAAAGCCAATAGCCTAGTGGCAATTTCAGATAACACGGTAAATTTGGTGAGTTGGCCACTTGGAGCGTTCTTTGTCGCTTATTATGGCGGAGGTCCGCTTATTGTCATAACAATTCTTCTCTATTTAATCGGTTGGATTTTAACTTTTGGAATAAAACCAATTCAACAGGTAAAGAAAGCTGTTCAATCCATTCGAGAACAATTGTCTGGAGGATGGACATATAGTTTCTCAAACAAATCCATTCGCCATATTCTCATTCTTGATACGGTAGTCGCTTTTGCGGGAGCGGTGTGGATTTCTTCTATTTTATATGTGTATGTCAACAGCGTTTTAGGCAAAAGTGAAGCCTGGTGGGGATATATTAATGCGTTTTACTCAGGAGGTTTTATCATTGGTGGTTATTTTTTCGCTAAGCTCTCTCGAGTGTCCGCTCATTGGCTCATTCTAATTGGATGTCTTGTAACAGGTGTGCTAACCATATGGTTTATCTATCCCGTTTTTGCGGTGGTCGCATTGATTTTATCCTTACTTCTGGGAGTGGTTGGACAGTTACAAATGCTTGCCCAGTTGATGGTGTTGCAGACTCAAACGGAAATTGATGAACTCGGTCATGTGTTTTCTGTTCAAACCGTATTAACTACAGGTGCTTTTGGAATTGCTACATTTCTTTTTGGTTGGTTAGCCGAATACCAAGGGATTGAAGTTACTTTCTATCTATCAGCATTCATCTCAATAGGGGCTGGAGTTTTTGCATTGATGAAAAGAAAATCTCTCACATATGAACTAGTTGAGTAATAGTGAAGCACTTGGAGTAATCCAAGTGCTTTTTAATACCGTAAAAACCATTTAGCACATCGAAAAGTTTGTCTTCGAGATATATGGGTACAAACTAGTTACGCAGAAATTTTAGCTATAGCTGTGAAAAGCAACACGACGAAATTCGTGGACATGGTGAAAGAAGTTTTAAAGGAATGCCAAAATAGAGGAGTAAAAGTGGTTGGGATTGCAGAATCACATTTATCACATAATGAATCACTTAGAGACTTGGGGTTCCTTAAGCTGACTGAAGATGTAATGTTGATGAAGCAATAGACTTAATAACTTTATAGAAAAAGTAAAAATGCATTTAAAAAAATGCGTTTTTTATTTTTGTTATTATATGGTAATGTTGGATGATGGATTATATTTCTTTGAACGATGGAAAATGGGGGTTTCTATGAGGACAACTTTATCTGTATTGAGTCGTTTTTTATTTGTGGTGATAGGTATTATCTTATTAAGCGCATTTGTAGGGATGTTCACAATTAATGGTATTCATCTGGAATGGAACGTATTTATTAAAAATATAGTAGAAATCGTGATTTCTTTCATCTTTCCTGAAAGACTGATCATTCTGGGTCCTACTCAATTTGAATATTCCATATTCATAAACTTTTGGGATTACTATTTATACTCCCTTACTATTTTTCTATCAGCACTCTTCATTTCATTTATTGTTGGTTTATTCATTACCTATTTCACAATCCTATTGCCCAAAAAACTTAATAATCATATATCCAAAATCGTTTCATTATTAGAATCACTACCTGATTTATTCATAATCATGATTATCCAATTCACTGTTATTTATTATTTAAATGTAACAGGGGATTTGCTTTTCCCAGTTGCTGGTTCGTCTCAAACGAAAACTTATTTCTTACCCATAGTAGCTTTATCATTAGTTCCAGCATTTATGATTTATCGCATCAATCTCCATTTAGTAAATGAAGAATGGGAAAAATCTTATGTGGAGTTAGCTAGAAGTAAGGGACAAAACAAAACGTTTATTTTCTTCAATCATGTGTTGAGAAATATAACACCCAGCCTATTTAGTCATAGTAAAATGATTGTTTTGTATTTATTATCTTCAATGGTGATTTTTGAAAAACTCTTCAACATTTATGGAATCTTTACATTCATCATTACTTATCCTAATCCAAACGTGATTGCATTTACATTAATCATGTTCTTTGTGCCGGTTTTCGTATTATATGCCATAATTACGAACTTAATAGAAAAACAGACCGGCAAAAGATTGGAGTGGTGAGTTAGATGAATTTAATGAAAAAACTTCTATTAAATAAATTATTTCTAACCGGCTTTGTCATTATTAGTGGCTTTTTCCTTGTCAGTATTTTTTACTTTATCGTTTTTAAAGATCATATTCCTACAACTTCGTTACTTTTTGCCACTGACGGAAAGCCGATACCCGCCCCTTATAGCTTAAAAACCTTTCCCCCATTTGGAACAGATAGATTTGGACGGGATTTGTTAATTGTAATGATTGTTGGAACCAAATATACAATTGCAGCTGCATTAATCATTACATTCTTACGAGTTTTTCCTTCGATCATTTTCGGTTTAATTCTTCATTTTTATTTTAATAAACTTGAGAGACCAATCAAATCTATGGTTGACTCATTAAATTATTTTCCAATGACCCTGTTGGCCTTTCTTCTCTTAAATGTGATTCTCATACAAGATGTCAGCATGATATTAGTTGATGGGGCACTGATTGAAGGAGCACAGCCACTACCTTATTGGCATCGTGTTGTATTATTTATAATTATATTAGCTTCACTTTTCGTGCCAACGAATTCGGTATTAATCGCAAATGAAGTGAAGGTTATCATGAGCAAAGAATTTATTGAATGTTCTAGAGTTTTAGGCGCTACTAATTGGAGAATCGTATCGAAACACATTAAGCCCTTCTTAGTCCCCCAAATCGCCATTATTTTTATCCGAGATTTTATTCAGTCATTAATTTTGATGTCGCATTTGGCTGTATTGGGCTTATTTATAGGTGGATATTATTTCCGAGACGATTTATTTGGGCAAACTCAAAAGCTTTCATTATCAAACGAGTGGGCTGGATTGTTAGGAATGTGGTGGGAATTCCTTTGGACAACTTATCCCTGGATTTCCTTTATCCCAATATTATTTATAACCATTCTGATCCTATCAGCTAAAGGCATGATGGAAGGCTTGAAAGTGGAATTAACACGGATGGATAATTTAAGAGAAACACCTTTAAAAAAGGAAAACCTACTATTACCAGATAACTTAGCTCCATTTGAAAGAATAAAAAATTACTCGAAATGAATTTATGATCAAAGAAAAAAGAGTGCAGAAATGCACTCTTTACCATTCAATGTCTTCTGGGTATTCCGTCTTCTTATCCTCACAAAACTAAAATCGACAAGTTAGTCGAAACCTGAGTCGTAAATGGATTTACGTGTAATATATTCCGTACACTCGAAAAAGTTAAGTGAGGTTTAT
>JBEVEQ010000107.1:0-5707 GCA_040512715.1 Paenisporosarcina sp.
AAGTACAAGTGATGTGATAATGCATGCATTCGTATTTATAAAAATACTTTTGTCAACGCTCTGAGACCTTTCCCAAATCGGAAAGGTCCTTTTTCGTGATTGTTGGTCTAATAACAAAGGTCTAATTCAATACTTAAGACAACTATGGAAGCATGTGTATGAAAAGTGGACACATACATACTGATTAACGAACAAGGACCACATGTAAATATAATTTCTCCTCTCTTGTAAACTTAAGTCGTACAAGTACCTTCCTCTGAATAAAATGAAAGACATCTTTTATCGGAGGGTTTTTTCATGCATTCAATATTTACATATGTTTTATTAGGCATTTCTTTAGCTGCCCCAATTGGGCCTGTTAAAGCTATGCTGTTAAACACTGGCATTAAAAATGGGTTTTTCCATGCTTGGTTATTTAGTTTGGGTGCCATATTCACCGACATCATGTATATGCTTTTGGTTTACTTTGGTGTTGCACAATTCATAGATACGGCTTTTATGAAAACCTTGCTATGGTCGTTTGGATGTTTTGTTCTAATATACACCGGCATTGAAAACTTACTTTCACTCCATAAAATTGAAATGGATTATAATTTCGTTAAATATGTTAGGCTTAGACATTCCTTACTTTCTGGTTTCTTAATGGCCCTTTTAAATCCATTAACTATCCTATTTTGGCTAGGGATATATGGTTCAATTCTTGCACAATCCTCCGAGTCTTTTTCAAATTCACAAATTATTATATATAGTACAGCAATCCTAGTCGGTATTATGATGTGGGATTTTACACTGTCCTTGTTATCGAGTAGTGCCCGTAAATTTTTATCGACCAAGTTCTTGAAAATCATTTCATTTCTTTCTTCTATTTCAATGATTATTTTCGGTGTCTACTTTGGTATACAAGCGTATAACTCACTATTTTAATGAATTAGATTTAACATAATGACTGCATAAATAAAATTACTAAGGAAACCATACTAGTTACTTATTTAATTTAATGAGGTGCATGTATGCAGAGCGGCAAAAATCAAAATAATATCGAGGTAAGTATTTGGTGTATTATAAGTATGGCCTCTATTCCACTTGTCATGACACTTGGGAATTCTATGTTAATTCCAGTACTACCAATATTGGAAAAAAAGGTCGGAATTACTTCATTTCAGTCGAGTATGATTATTACTAGCTACTCAGTAGCAGCTATTTTTCTTATACCTGTAGCCGGTTATTTATCGGATCGATTCGGTAGGAAAATGGTCATCTTACCTAGTTTGATTATTGCCTTAATCGGTGGATTAATTGCCGGATTTGCTTCATGGAAAATGGAAGACCCTTATACTTGGATTATTATTGGAAGGGTTTTGCAAGGTGTTGGGGCATCTGGTGCTATGCCAATTATATTACCTCTTGTTGGTGACTTGTATAAAGATGATGATGAAAAAACAAGTTCATGTTTAGGAGTCATCGAAACATCAAATACGTTTGGTAAAGTTTTAAGTCCCATCCTTGGCTCTTTGTTTGCTGCTATATTATGGTTCCTTCCTTTCTTTTCGATTTCTATATTTAGCCTAATTTCAATCGTTCTCATCTTCTTCTTTGTGAAAGTCCCTAAGGAAAAGGATGACCCAGTGAAATTTAAGGAATTTATAACTAACACAAAGGAAATTTTCAAGTCGGAAGGAAAATGGTTATTTACCATATTTCTTAACGGGATCCTTGTTATGTTAATCTTATTCAGTACATTATTTTTCTTATCCGAAAGCCTTGAAACCGTTCACGATTTGAAAGGAATTAAGAAAGGCTTCATTCTAGCCATACCTCTATTATTCCTTTGTATTGCTTCTTTCTTTACCGGTCGTAAAATTAAAGGAAATCTTTCGACGATGAAGAAACTGATGATTTTTTGTTTAATCGCCATGTCCGTTAGCGTTGTTTTTGTCGGATTTACCAGCAAAAAATTAATCCTTTTGTTAGTTGTAACCAGTCTTGTGGGTATTGCAATTGGTGCATTACTACCTGTTCTTGACGCCATTATTACTGAAAATATTGATAAGGAAGAAAGAGGCACAGTCTCCTCTTTATACAGCTCAGCACGATTTGTAGGCGTTGCAGCAGGTCCCCCTATTATGTCACTCGTTATGAAAAATTATTTAAATGTAAGTTATATCACTGCAGGTGTACTAGGTCTCATACTTTTATTCGTGGTTTTAAAATTCATTAAAGTCGATGATATTCAAAATAAAAATAAACCTGCATAAGAAAAAGGATTGATCTTCCATATTCGGCAGCTCAATCCTTTTTAATCTCCGCTTATTATCCATATCACCCTCTGATTCTTTTAGTAAATATGTAGGTGGTGAATTGGTTTCCTAACTAAAAAATATGAAGGAATCGATACTTTCCTACGAGAGAACAGCGGCTGAAGATACAATTTCAGCCGTTTCTTTCGTTTCATATTATTGCATAATTATTCAGTAGACATTTATTTAACTTTCCACTCAAACACTATATTACACTTATAAATAGTAAATAATCAGAAAAATAGAACTTTTAATTTTTGCATAAAAATACTTCACAACTAATATTTATCGTGTTAAAATCCAATTAAACGCATATATATACATTAAAAGGAGGAAGTTTAAATGATTAAAAAGTTGGGTTTATTAAGTTCTTTAACAATAAGCATTTTCGTTCTCTCGGCATGCGGCGAAAGTGATGCAACCAACAACGGAGGTACTGAAGTAAAGGAATCTGGAAATAAGAAAGTGTTGGAAATGGCAACATCTGCCGACTTCCCACCTTTTGAATCACGAGATACCGCTGGTAACTTTGAAGGATTTGATATTGATTTGGCTAATTACATTGCCGATGAACTCGGTTACGAGTTAAAAATTCAAGATATGAAGTTTGATGGGTTGATTGGAGCATTACAATCAGATCGAATTGATATGGTTCTCTCAGGAATGTCCGCTACAGATGACCGAAAACAAAACGTAGATTTTTCCACAGAGTATCATCATTCCGGTGAAATGTTCATTACATTAAAAGATTCCCAGATCAAAACACTAGATGATTTAAAGAGTAAAAAAGTAGGGGTTCAATTAGGGACTATTCAAGAAGATGGTGCAAAAAAAATCAAAAAAGATACAGTTGATTTTGAATTAAAATCAGTCGATAACTCTACTGTTCTTATCCAAGAATTATTGTCAAAACGTATTGATGTTGCTTACATGGATAAATCCGTAGCGCAAGGTTACATTACTGAGCAAGACTTGGGTGGATTCGATGATCCAACGACAAGCTCACCTGGTATGGCAGTCGCATTCCCTAAAGGTAGCGAACTTACTGAAAAAATAAATGCAGTCCTTAAAGAAGCAGAAGAGAATGGAAAACTACAAGAATTAAAAGATAAATGGTTGAAAGAAGAATAGAAGGAACTGAATTAAAGAATACCAGATAGTAAAATATAGAAACGAGGTGTAAGGCATGAATTTAGACTTTAGTCAAATCACGCCTTATATTCCTTTTATGTTAGAAGGAATTTGGGTAACGTTAAAATTTGTATTTGTTGCATTAGTTTTCGGATTTGTATTAGGAACGCTTTTAGCGTTATGCAAAATTGGTACGATTAGGCCATTAAATTGGTTTGCCATCGTGTATACATCTATTTTTCGAGGCACACCATTAATACTTCAGTTGATGATATTCTATTTTGCAATTCCTCAATTAACCGGCTATGATATATCACCGTTTTTGTCGGCTATTTTAGCATTTGGATTGAATTCGGCCGCTTACATTTCAGAAATTATTCGTGCTGGAATCCAAGCGGTAGATAAAGGACAAACCGAAGCTGCTATGGCACTGGGGATTCCGTATAAACAAATGATGAAAGACATCATTTTACCGCAAGCATTTAAAAACATTCTTCCGGCACTTATGAATGAGATCATCACATTGACAAAAGAGTCTGCACTTGTATCCACAATCTCAGTGTTAGATTTAATGCGTCGCGCTCAAGTAGTGGGTGCGGATATTTATCGGAATTTTGAACCCTTGCTTTTTGTAGGTTTGATCTATTGGCTCATGGTCTTTGGTCTCTCCTCGATAGGCAGAATAGTTGAAAGGAGGTTGAAGGTCAGTGATTAAAGTGGAGAACCTATCTAAAAGCTTTGGTAAAAATGAAGTACTGAGTGACATTTCTACACAAATTACCAAAGGAGAAGTTGTCGCTATAATCGGCCCTTCTGGATCCGGAAAATCAACCTTTCTTCGTTGTTTAAATGTCCTAGAAACTCCTTCATCCGGGAAAATTTTAATTGAAAACCATAACTTAACCGATTCAAAAACGCCGATCCATAAGATGAGGCAGCAAATCGGTATGGTCTTTCAACATTTTCATCTATTCCCACATATGACGGTCTTAGAAAACTTAACATATGCACCCATTAAAGCAAAAGGCATTAAAAAAGTAGAGGCTGAACAAAGTGCAAGAAGCTTACTGAGTAAAGTTGGCTTGTCTGAAAAAGCATCTGCCTTCCCTAGCAGCCTTTCAGGAGGACAAAAACAACGTGTGGCGATTGCCCGTGCACTTGCTATGGAACCTGAACTCATGTTGTTTGACGAACCAACATCTGCCCTCGATCCAGAAATGGTCAAAGAAGTGTTGGACGTTATGAAAGATCTCGCCAAATCAGGTATGACCATGATTGTCGTCACTCATGAAATGGGTTTTGCCCGTGAAGTTGCAGACCGTATTCTTTTTCTCGATCACGGTGTCTTACTTGAAGAAGGCAAACCTAACGAATTCTTCACCAATCCGAAGACAGAGAGAGCTAAAGACTTTTTGGATAAAATTTTGTAATTGGAACAGGAAGCTTCTGCTGCTAGCAGAGGCTTTTTTGTGTGGTTTTGGTATTTAGTAGCGATTTCTTGGATTTGGTGGCGTTAAACAAAAAAGGTCACCTCCCATTAAGGCAACCTCTTCATCAATCCACTTCATACAAAGTATCTTGCAATGATCCATCTTCTTGAAAAATCTTTAATACCCCATTCTTTTCATTAACATATGGTTTTGCCTTCTCGAGTAAGTCTTCTTTCGTTTCTGATACAAAAATAGCTTTCTTACTCGATTCTTTAGTGAGTTGCCATCCATCTGAATGCGCAGTTACTTGATAGACATCTTGTTTTTGGTCCCCAGTTACATATTCTCTTGCCTTTTCTGTAGCAATGGCAATGGCTCTTCCCTCCTCCATCCCATCTTTCAGTAATGCATTTGCAATTTCGATTGCTTTATTTCTTACATCCGCATTTAAATTATTAAATGAATTTGGGTAATCGTTTTTATTCCATGGCATAGAGAATCTCTCCTTTTTAGTTAAGAGTTCCCTATTCCCCTACAATAAAACCCAATATTAGGTTTCCGATAGGTCTGCTTTTACTTTCTTAAACAAATCTGGCGAGTCCTGAATGACTTTTCCGACATAGAAAATCCCACCACGGTGATAGCGGGAACCACCCATCCTAACACTTAAAGAATGCCAGGAACACTTGTCAACAACATGGCATAATAATCACCAACATAATCGCGTAGCACATGCCATACAAATAAAGGGAATCCTTGATATTCATTTCAATCGATTATTTTTGAATATTTTTTGTAACTCTTCCACTAGTCTTACGGTCTAATGGATATAGATGAAGGGTGGTTTAT
>JBEVEQ010000118.1:0-8828 GCA_040512715.1 Paenisporosarcina sp.
TCATATAGACGATTATTTAGAAGGAAAAGAAATTCCAACTGAACCTCGTGAAAAAATAGAAGACTATTTCCTTCGTTCAAAACATAAAAGGCAGTTACCAATAACAGTATTTGATGATTTTTGGAAATAAGAAAAGCGTAAAGCACCATTCTAGCACGACACCGGCGCTGGAAGAACGGATGCGAAAGCCTGCTTTCGTCTAAAGTTCTGAAGCTTAGGTGCGAGCTGGTGCTTGGAGCTAGACATAGCAAATTCTAGATGAAAGAAAAATATTTGTTGAAATGTATACTTATTAAAACTGTAAAAAATAAGCACATATGTCCCTTGGGCATATGTGCTTTCTGTTTCTTTAGAAGTTGTTTTATGGGAAAAATTTCGATATGATTGTATTACATTGTTTCAATTTTCAAATAAATGCAATAGTTTAGCAAGACAAATGGGGGAAAAATAGAGATGAATAATCAACAGAAATTACAGCTAATAGTAGATAATATCGAAAAAGTAATGATCGGTAAAAGAAATATTGCTGAGTTAAGTGTTGTGGCATTAGTAGCCCAAGGTCATGTTCTATTAGAAGATGTTCCAGGAGTAGGAAAAACGATGATGGTGCGAGCACTGGCTAAATCAGTGGGTGCACAATTCAAACGTATCCAATTTACACCTGATTTACTACCTTCAGATGTTATTGGTGTATCGATTTATAACCCGAAGGATATGCAATTTGAGTTCCGTCCAGGACCGATTATGGGGAATATCGTCTTAGCAGACGAAATTAACCGTACATCACCGAAAACACAATCTGCACTTTTAGAAGGAATGGAAGAAGCATCAGTCACGATTGATGGTGAAACGATGATGATTCCAAAGCCTTTCTTTGTTATGGCCACTCAAAATCCGATTGAATACGAAGGAACATATCCACTTCCCGAAGCCCAATTAGACCGATTTTTATTGAAATTAAGAATGGGTTATCCTTCCCATGCAGAGGAAATCGAAGTATTAAAACGTGCTGAGAGACAAGCGCCTATTGAGGATTTAACTTCCGTCCTTTCAGTGGATGACTTAATTCTTTTACAACAAGAGGTCAAAGAAATTACGGTTGACGACACCATAAAAAATTACATCGTAGATCTAGCAAACCGTACCCGTAAAGATTCTTACGTCTATTTAGGTGCGAGTCCACGTGGTTCACTTGCGTTAATGAAAGCTTCTCAAGCGTATGCCATGTTACAAGGTAGAGACTATGTGACGCCTGATGATGTGCAATATTTAGCCCCATTTGTATTTAGTCATCGTATGATTTTGCGTTCTGAAGCAAAATATGATGGAATTACACCTGAGGAAATCATCGAGCGAATTTTAGCCAAAACAAATGTACCTATTAAAAGGCTTGTGAAACAATGAAGCGCAAAAAATTTGTCTGGGCAATAGGAGGACGACTTATATTTGTCCTTTTTATTGTGCTCTTTGCTTTCGTGTTTGCAATGTTTCAAGGTGGATTTGTTAGTTGGTTTATTTTTTATACCTTGTTACCATTTGCAGCTTATTCAATTGCTTTTTTCTTTAGTCCCATTTCCAAAATAGAAGCGGAACGATACATACAAACTGCTCAAGTACAAAACGGGGGGAAATTGATTGTAACGGTCAAGCTGACACGACCGTCTCATTTTCCAATGCTTTATTTGGTAATAAAAGAAAAGACACTAAGTGAAATTCTTGCAAAACATGCGGGTACTAAATTGAAAACTATTAAACTAGTAGGCTTTCAGAAAACGATAGAGTGGACATATGAAATTGAACATATGCCTCGAGGAGAACATGCTTTAGATGGCATTGAAATCGAAGTTAATGACTTTTTTGGATGGGTCAAAAAATCACATTTCACGACGATTAGACAAAGTATCATCGTTTATCCAAACGTCACTGATATGATTTATATGCCGATTGAAACAAGATACGATCAAGGAGCGGCGGCATCTCCGTTTACGATTGTCAAAGATACGACTATGGCAACAGGTATTAGAGATTACCAGCCAGGAGACCGCGTATCATGGATTCATTGGAAGTCATTTGCTCGAACTCAAACGCTTCGAACTAAGGAATTTGAGGATCGTCAATCTCAAGATTTGTTTATACTCATTGACCGACAGCCATCAACAACATTTGAAGAACAAATTGAATTAACAGCATCTGTTTTACATGCAGTTGTGCGGCACCAAGCGAGTGCAGCCTTCTTATCGTTAGGCGCAAATCGTTTCTACTACCCTGCAATTCAAAGTGAAGAACATTTGCAAAGAACGATGTTTCATTTAGCAAAAGTGACACCTGATTTAAAGCAACCGATTGATCAAATTCTTCCGAAGGATGCGGCGATGTCGAGTGCTACTTCAGTTTTATTTATAACGGGTAAATTAACCTCTAATTGGATTGATGCAATACCGAAGTCTGCGAAAAATTTGCGTGTCTGTACATGTTTTGTTGTCGTGAATAAAGGAGAGAAACTCTCAAAACAAGACATAGCCATGCATCAGTTAGCACGTTCTAGAGGAATGGTTGTTCACGTGTTATCCCAAGACCACTTTGCGAATGCGTTTACGGAGGTGGGAAGATCATGAAAGTAACTTTAGAAAATAAATGGCTAGCTCTTTTATTCTATGTACTCGTCTTTTTCCTATTTCGTGAGTGGTTATTACCGGTTATGGAACTTACAGAAACCAATTATTTAACCTTATTTTTAGTGTTTATTGGCATGTGCTTTATGTTTTCTTTTGTTCATACTAAAGGTTGGATTAGTGCGCCATTGAAAATTTTGTACATTGCTTGGGTACTCGTTTATGTTTACACAGACACTATCTTCTTTAGTTCGTCAGCCATTGATTTTTTGATTACTGATTTAATTACGAATATGAAAGCTTTAGTCGCACAAGATTGGGTGTCAGTTACAGATTCGTTTCGAACAGTTCTGTTTTTTGCGTTGATCTGGATGACAGCTTATCTCATCCATCATTGGATAAGTATTCGATTAAATATATTCTTGTTTTTCTTAATGACCGTTGTTTTTATAGCCGCATTAGATACATTTAGTCCTTACTCAGGTGATAAAGCGATTGTGCGAGTCATGATTATTGGACTGTTGCTTTCAGGATTGCTAAAAATTGCTCAACTATTTAAGCAAAATGAAGTTGGAATTCCACGCTCAACATATGGACCACTCATTGTTCCTCTAATCTTATTGATTGGTGTTAGTGGAGCTCTTGGCTATTTATTGCCAAAAGCAGGTCCTGTTTGGGAAGATCCAGTTCCATTTATCCAATCCTTTGCTGATGGTGCTGGGGGTGGTCCCAATGGTAATGGTTCGTTAGGGAAAATTGGATATGATGAAGACGACTCCAAATTAGGTGGTGCTTTTGCTGGAGACGATACAGTTGTTTTTGAAGCAGTTGTTCAAACAGCTCAGTATTGGAAAATCGAAACGAAAGATACGTATACATCAAGAGGTTGGGAGCAATCTGTTGCTTCAAGTGAAGTAAGAAATTACACAGTTGGGGACTTGATTGAAACAGATTTTCCACCCAATCGTGAAGAGGAAAGTCTTGAAGCAAGTCTAGTTTTTGAAAAAACGTATCCATTCATTCTGTACCCATATGGTACAGAAACGGTTATAGCGGATGGAGATACGACATTTTCAGTAGCCACTAATACGCAAAAAATGAATACGTTTCAACAAAATGATGAAGTAGAGTTAAGTAACTATAGAGTGACTTTTAGTGAACCGACTTATAGTCTTACGGCACTTCGTGAAGTTACAACTGAATCACTTGCAAATTTACCAACAGAATTCGATCGGTATTTGCAACTACCGGAAAAGTTACCAGAGCGAGTGGGAGAACTTGCAACTTCTATTACGGAAGATGAAGTTAGGTTATACGACAAAGTGAAAGAAATAGAACGCTATTTCGCACAAAATAGTTATATATATGATCAACGAAATGTAGCAGTTCCTGAAGCTGGAGAGGATTATGTCGATCAATTTCTTTTTGATACGAAACGAGGATATTGTGATAACTTCTCATCATCTATGGTCGTCTTACTACGTTCTCTAGATATTCCAGCTAGATGGGTGAAAGGTTTTGCTGAAGGGGAAGAAGTGGGCAGACAAAATGGAAATCGAATCTTTGAAGTGACGAATAACAATGCACATTCATGGGTGGAGGCTTATTTACCTGGGATTGGTTGGATGCCTTTTGAGCCGACGATTGGCTTCAGTGGAGCGGGTAATATTGATTTTGATGTCGAATACGACTCAACAGAAGCACCAGAACCTTTGCCACCTAAGAAACCTGACAAACCAAAAAGTACTTCTAAAGATAAAGATGAAACCATTTCAGAAAAATTTTCAGAATTTGTAAAAGATACAGTATCATGGGTTTCTGATCACAAAGGTAGAATACTGTTATGGCTTGCTGTTGCAATTGGTATCAGTGCTTTACTATTCAGTATTCGCAAAAAGTGGATGCCAAAGTTATTGGTACCTTATTATCGTTTGCGTAAAGAAAATTGGAATTCTTTTGAACAAAGTTATCACCGTCTATTAAAACAATTATCTCTATATGGCATTGAACGTAGAGAAGGTCAAACTTTAAAAACGTATGCAAAATATGTGGATTCCTTCTTTGGCTCGAATGATATGAGGGAATTAACAAGTGCATATGAAAAAGGATTTTATGGTAAAAAAATTGATAAGCATGAATGGGCAAAACTAAGAGAAAGTTGGGAATATTTAATCAATCTTACTAGCGGTTGATTTTAAGGCAAACTACCTGTAAAATTGAAAAAAATTATACAGACCGGTTTGCCCTCATATATGTCCGAAGATACGGTTCGGATGTCTCTACCAAGTTGCCGAAAATGACTTGACTATGAAGGCGGATGCATTATGTCTTTTAAAAGACGTTTATTTGCATTCGCCTTTTTCATGTAGAGCAAAAGAGCGCGTAGAAAGGTTTTCTTTCGTACGTGCTTTTTCTATATTTGGGTCCGGATATCTTAGTGAAGAGGTGGACGCATTGTCAGCAACCCCATTGTTAAAGGAACAAGAAAAAATAGTCGTACTCGATTTTGGTAGTCAATATAATCAATTAATCACTCGTCGAATTCGTGAGTTTGGCGTATATAGCGAGTTACATCCTCATACAGTAACTGCTCATGATCTTAAAGAAATGAATGCTACTGGAATCATCTTCTCTGGAGGACCGAATTCAGTTTACGATGAAAATGCATTTCATATTGATCCTGCAATTTTAGATTTAAATATCCCTATTTTAGGAATTTGTTACGGCATGCAATTAATGTCACAACATTTTGGTGGGAAAGTTGAAAAAGCTTCCCGCCGTGAATATGGTAAAGCTGAAATCACAGTTTTAAAAGAGAATCTTTTATTCCAAGGTTTACCAAACGAACAAGTGGTGTGGATGAGTCATGGAGATCATGTAACGATTGCTCCTGAAGGCTTTGATATCATTGCAACTAGCCCATCTTGTTCAGTGGCTGCAATTGCAAACGACGCTCGACGTATGTATGCTGTACAATTCCACCCGGAAGTGCGTCATTCTATTTACGGAATTGAATTACTGCGCCAATTCGTGTTTGGTGTATGTGAAGCAAAAGGCGACTGGTCTATGGAAAGCTTTATTGAACTAGAAATCGAAAAAATACGTCAAGAAGTTGGCGATAAAAAAGTGTTGTGTGCATTAAGTGGCGGGGTAGATTCATCTGTAGTGGCTGTATTAATTCACAGAGCAATTGGTGATCAGTTGACATGTATGTTCGTCGATCACGGATTGCTACGTAAAGGTGAAGCAGAAAGCGTAATGAAGACTTTTGCTGACGGTTTTAATATGAACGTGATAAAAATTGATGCACGTGACCGCTTTATGAACAAGCTGGCAGGAGTTTCTGATCCGGAAACAAAACGTAAAATCATTGGGAATGAATTTATTTATGTATTTGATGATGAAGCTGCCAAGCTTGAAGGAATGGATTTCCTCGCTCAAGGAACTCTTTATACAGACATCATCGAAAGTGGAACTGCAACTGCCCAAACAATTAAATCACACCATAATGTGGGCGGATTACCTGAAGACATGCAGTTTAAATTGATTGAACCATTAAATACTTTATTCAAAGATGAAGTTCGGGCTCTTGGAACTGAACTAGGCATGCCTGATGAAATTGTTTGGCGTCAACCATTCCCAGGACCTGGTTTAGGCATCCGTGTACTTGGAGCAATTACGGAAGAAAAACTTGAAATTGTCCGTGAGTCTGACGCAATCCTTCGTGACGAAGTAACGAAAGCTGGACTAGAACGCGATATATGGCAATACTTCACCGTGCTCCCTGATATTCGAAGCGTTGGTGTTATGGGCGATGCTCGTACTTATGATTATGCTATCGGAATCCGTGCCGTAACGTCCATTGACGGAATGACTTCAGATTGGGCTCGTATCCCTTGGGATGTATTAGAAAAAATTAGTGTTCGTATTGTTAATGAAGTACCAAACATTAATCGAGTCTTATATGACATTACGAGTAAACCACCTGCAACTATTGAGTGGGAATAGCATTAATTTTGGTAATTAATGTTTTTTCCGAACTTTAATCTACTTTTTTTGAAAATTGTTCGGAAAAAAGATTGAACTCCCTTAGAATAGATGTTATATTACTATTGAAATTAAATACTGTCGTCGTATAAAGTCGGGAATATGGCCCGAAAGTTTCTACCGAGTTACCGTAAATGACTCGACTACGATTTTATGAAAGCTAGAGAAATCTATCTTTCTATATCTTGATGATGAATCCATCAAGTAAATCGGAGGCATGCGACTTATTGTTGCATGCCTTTTTTGTATAAACGATGAAAGAATGATTTATTGTTCAAACTCCTTTATATAGAAGAAACCGATTTATACGCGACAAAAAGCGGAGGAACATGATGAAAAAATATTTTCAATTTGATGAGCTAGGAACAAATTATCGTCGAGAGATTATTGGTGGTTTAACAACGTTCTTATCTATGGCGTACATATTAATTGTTAACCCATTAACACTTTCCTTAGCTTCAGTACCCGATTTACCAGATGCAATGCGTATGGACGCAGGTGCTGTCTTTGTTGCAACAGCTTTAGCCGCAGCAGTAGGTTCACTCTTTATGGGACTCATAGCCAGATATCCCATTGCGCTCGCTCCGGGGATGGGATTAAATGCCTTCTTCGCTTATACCGTTGTATTAACATATGGCATTCCTTGGCAAACTGCATTAACAGGCGTACTATTCTCAGGACTTATTTTTATCGTACTTTCACTATCAGGTATTCGTGAAACTATCATTAATGCCATTCCAGCTGAATTGAAATATGCAGTTGGAGCGGGAATTGGGTTATTCATTACATTTATTGGTCTGCGTAACGCGGGAATTATAGTAAATAATGATGCAACATTAGTTGGTTTAGGAGATTTATCTGCAGGTAATACATTGCTTGCAATCTTTGGTTTAGTGTTAACTGTAATATTTATGGTTCGTGGAATTAAAGGTGGGATATTTTATGGCCTACTTTTAACGGCAGTTGCAGGTATGATTTTTAACTTAGTAGATGTTCCTACTGCAATCATAGGAAATGTTCCAGATGTTACCCCAACATTCGGTGTAGCGTTCGACTCAATTTTCAATGATCCAGGTTCATTATTTACACTTCCGTTCTTAATCGTCGTTCTTACTTTCTTGTTCGTAGACTTCTTTGACACTGCTGGTACATTAGTTGCTGTAGCAAATCAAGCAGGACTAATGAAAGATAATAAATTACCTCGTGCTGGAAAAGCTTTATTAGCAGATTCTTTAGCAACTGTAACAGGTGCCATCTTTGGTACATCAACAACTACCTCTTATATTGAGTCAAGTGCAGGAGTAGCTGCAGGTGCAAGAACAGGATTTGCGGCAATCGTTACAGGTATACTATTCTTGCTCGCTTTGTTCTTCTCACCTGTATTATCCGTGATGACATCAGCTGTTACAGCACCAGCTTTAATTATCGTCGGTGTGTTGATGGTTTCATCTTTAAATAAAATTGAATGGAATCGATTTGAAATTGCAGTTCCAGCATTTTTAACTATTATTGCAATGCCGTTAACGTATAGTATTGCAACTGGTATTGCGATGGGCTTCATTTTCTACCCAATTACCATGATCCTAAGTGGGAATAGAAAACAAGTACATCCAATCATGTATGGGATGTTTGTAATTTTCATATTGTATTTCGTATTTGTAGAAGGACATTAATAATAAGAACGAACTTCACTTTTCATTAAGTGGAGTTCGTTTTTTGTTTTAACACTGGTACATATCATTGTTATGATTGTCATTAAATTGTTACTTGAATTAAGTGAAATTTCTGTTAATATTGTGAGTAGAAAAACATTTCATTTTTATGTTGACTTCTATTTGTGAGGCTGATATATTAATAAAGTTGCTGATTTGATAGCAACAATATGAACAACAAATGAACAACAAATTCTTAAAAGTTTTTGTTGACATGAACGAAGCGATTTGGTATGATATAAAAGTTGCTGTTACGAGAGTGACCAACAAATGAACCTTGAAAACTGAACAGCAAAACGTCAACGAAATATGCGGAAAGCACTTGGGTGCTCAAAGCAAAAACTTGAACTTAAACGTTCATTATAAACGTCAAAATTTTTGACGCCAGCAACAAAGTCGAGCTAATCGACTCACCTATTATGGAGAGTTTGATCCTGGCTCAGGACGAACGCTGGCG
>JBEVEQ010000126.1:0-3811 GCA_040512715.1 Paenisporosarcina sp.
GTGATAACAACATGTGTCGGTTGAAAGGTCAAAGCTTTCGCTATAGCTAATTCCACATCTGTTTCATCCTTCTCGGAGGAAACAGACTCAATACCTTTAACCGTTTTTTGCAAGTGCAAAAATTCTTCAGAAGTAAGAGAATCAAAATCTCCAACTGCTTCGTTTGGTTCGAAACCCATTTCCAATAAAGTTAATGCTCCACGATCAGCGCCTATGTATATGATGTCTTCATTGCAAGAAGAAGGCTGAAATGACATTAATTCATTTACTGGGCCACCTCCACATATCACGACCGTTTTCATTGACTAAAAGCTCTCTCGCCTGCTTGTTTAATATCTTGAAGAGCCTTCGTACGATCTTGTTGAGAATAAATGGCTGAACCTGCAACAAATATTGTAGCACCTGCTTTGGCACATTCAACGATAGTGTCTTTATTAATTCCGCCATCTATTTCGATTTCAATATTGAGTTGTCGCTCTTTAATGATATTTGAAAGTTGATTAATTTTTGGTACAACTGAATGAATGAATTTTTGACCACCGAAACCTGGATTGACCGTCATAAATAGAACCATATCGATATCATCCAATACATGTTGAATCGCTTCAACGGGCGTGTGAGGATTCAACACAACACCTGGTTTCACACCAAATGAGCGAATAAGCTGAATGGTCCGATGTAAATGCGTACATGCCTCTACATGAACCGTAATGTAATCCGCTCCAGCTTTTGCAAATGACTCAATATATTGGTAGGCATTTTCAATCATTAAATGTACATCCAAAGGTAGCTTTGTAAGCGGACGCAAAGCTTCAACCACAATAGGTCCCATCGTGATATTCGGAACAAAATGTCCATCCATCACATCAATATGAATAAGTTCTGCACCCGCACGTTCTACTTCTTTTACTTCTTCTCCTAATTTTGAGAAGTCTGCTGCTAAAATAGATGGAGCAATTTTAATCATATTAATACCTCGGCTTTCGATCCGTAATTTCTTCTAAGAATTTCACATAATGGTTGTAGCGATATTCTTTAATTTCTCCGTTTTTAATGCCTTCTCCCACAGCGCATTTCGGTTCGGTTAAGTGTAGACACTCTCTGAATTTACAGCGATCCGATACTTTTCGAAACTCCGGAAAACAATAAGACAACTGTTCTCTATCAATTTCATCGAAATCAAACGAACTAAATCCTGGTGTATCTGCTAAAAGCCCTCCGCACACATCAAGAAGCTCCACATGACGAGTTGTATGTTTCCCTCGGCCCAATGCTTCAGAAATAATACCCGTTTTTAAGTTCAATGCTGGTAAGATCGTGTTAAGCATAGTGGATTTTCCAACACCTGATTGACCAGCTAATACACTAACTTTGTCTTTTAAAATGGGAATTAACTTATCTTTTAAATTTGAATCATCAATATAAGTTTCAATTACTGTATAGCCAATGTTTTGATAATCCTCAATAAATGGTTGAATTTTTTTTCGTTCTTCTTCGGAAACGATATCTGTTTTCGTCAAACAAATAATCGGTTCAATTTGAAAGGACTCAACCACGACTAAGAATCGATCAAGCAATAATGGATTAAAATCAGGTTCTTTCAATGAAAATACAAGGAGAGCCTGGTCTATATTAGCAATTGGAGGTCGAACAAGTTCATTTTTCCGTTCATGAACGACTGTTATTGTGCCGTTTGATGTACCTTCCACTTCATAATCAACGAAATCACCCACTAAAGGATTGACGCCTCTATTTCTAAAAACACCACGTCCACGGCATCGGATAAACTCCTGACCATCTTGTACGTAATAAAAACCACTTAATGCTTTACGAATTTGGCCTTTCGACATCCAATTCCTCCTTAGTTGAGATCTTCATATGAGATAGATTCTTCTGCAATTACTGTGCCATCTTTATCAATTCGGAAAGCTGCTTTTTGCCCTTCTTGAATATCAAGTTGAATTTGTACCGTTCTAGCCTCTGTTAACACAAATTCCTCGGCAGGTTCAGCCATTGACTGATCCTGGTCTTCAATATAAACACGAACAATTTGTTCTGACCCGTCCTCATTTGGTTCATAAGGAATATCCACTTTTCGGAAGTACGTTTTTATTGGTTTTTCAATCGGACCTTTTGAAAGAACAACATCAATATAGCTCCCTGGAGCTAACTGAGTTCCAACAGTAGGATCTTGAGATATGACATTTCCAATTGGTACGGTTTCTGAATAATCTTCACGTACAATTCGAATTTTAAACCCTGTAGATTCGGCATAATCATTCAATGTTTTTTCGTTATAATTATCCATTAAATTAATTACTGTACGCAATTCTTTTCCTTTACTCACTGTAAACAAAATATCCGTTTCCTCCGGAAGAATTTCAGTTCCCTCTTTTGGAGTTTGATCAATTATTGTACCTTTTGGTTCATCTGAGAACTCTTCAACCGTTTCTACCGATTTATAGTCCTGAGATGAAAGTAAGTCCATAACTTGATCGATGTTACTATCCGTATAATCGGCTAATACCGTTAATTCTTTGCCACGAGAAATGAATAAATTGACGGTAGAACCCTCATCTCGAATTTTTCCTGCTTGAGGAGTCGTCCGAATGACATGCCCTTTAGGAAATTCATCCGATGTTTCTTCGACCTCTTCCCCAGCAATAAAACCTGCGTCACTTAATTTCTTTATTGCTTCATCTAAAGGCAAATCAGATACATCAGGGATTTCAATTCTCTCTGGCCCAAACAAATTAGGGAAGATGATAATGATTGATAATCCGACAATCAATAAAAATCCTATAATGCCTAAAATCCATGGCCACTTCCTTTTTTTATGCTTTTTAGCTATAGGGATTATTGGTTCTTCTTGTACTGGTGGTGTGTTTATTTTTGTTTGCTCAATATTTGAATATTGAGACGTATTTTTAATAATTGGCATTGCTTTTGTAGCATCTTCGTCAAAAGGAATAAAGAATGCTCGTTCACCTTCACGCTCTGGTGTTAGTACAGTTTCTAAATCATGCTGCATTTCTTCAACAGAACGATATCGATGCAAAGGATCTTTAGCAGTGGCTTTCATCACTACATTTTCTAAACTTTGTGGAATCTCGGGTCTCAATTCTCTAACGGATGGGGTTTCCGTTTGCAGATGTTTTAACGCAATGGATACAGCTGACTCACCAGAGAATGGTAATTTCCCTGTTAATAATTCAAATAAAACAATTCCTAACGCATAAATGTCGGATTTTTTTGTAGCTGTTCCACCTCTAGCTTGTTCAGGTGATAAATAATGGACAGTTCCTAAAACTGAATTAGTTTGTGTAAATGATGTTGCACTTAATGCCATCGCAATTCCAAAATCAGTAATTTTCACATGAAGTTGATCATCCATCAATATATTTTGAGGTTTAATATCACGGTGTATGATTTGATTATGATGTGCATTAGCAATTGCTGACGTAAGTTGTTTCATAATTTCTACCGCTTCTAAAGGTGCCAGCGGTGCTGAATCAACGATAAATTGTTTTAGTGTTTTGCCTTCCACATATTCCATTACTAAGTAATGAATATCACCATCTTCACCCACATCAAAAATATTGACAATATTTGGGTGAGTTAAACTTGTTGCCGAAAGGGCTTCTCTTTGAAAACGTCGATGTAAGTCTTCTTCATTTGAAAAATCGTAGCGCAAGACTTTTATCGCCACATCTCGGTCTAATATCATATCATGAGCAAGGTAGACGTTTGACATTCCACCTCCGCCAATCATATCTATGATTTTATAGCGACCACTAATTCTTTTCCCAAT
>JBEVEQ010000138.1:0-5863 GCA_040512715.1 Paenisporosarcina sp.
AGAAGCTGAATTAGCACCTTCAAGCATATTAAAAGAAGTGTCATTATAATTTTGATTTAGTTGTCCGAGAAATCGGGCGACTTTTTAATATTAAGCTCTGTTAAACTAATTTTCGTTACATACGTACGCTTTGCGCGGGCGGTCCGTTAGCCTCCTTAGACCAACAGGATGTTGGTCACGAAGACGTTTCACTCGCGAGGTGGCGACCTTAGTCTTCGTTCCTTTAAGCTCGCTGTGGGGTCACACTTGGACACGCTGGAGTCGCCGTCTTTCACTACAATGACCAAAACGTGCAGTAATATAACCCTGCTTGCTAATAGGTAACCTAATTAAAAAAATAGGTAGAAGTTAAATGAAAAATACATTTTAATGTTTAGCATCTTTTTACTGGGGTATACATAATAGTGTGAAAGAAAACAACTATAAAAAGTTGAAAATTTGAAAGGAATGATTCACTATCCAATCACTAGACTTCACATTTACCGAGAGGATGGACCAAGCTTTTAGAAGTACTCACGGTATTGGTTATGTAGATTATCAAAACAATGCTAAATTGCGTATGCGTGTCGAGATGAATCGCGAGAGAGACTATGAATTAGGTCAACAAGTAGTGGCTCGATTAGAACGACAAGTACATCGTGATTTGTAAATCCTATTATCAAGGCTAGTGAACAGTGTTCACTAGCTTTTTTGTATGCATTCAAAGAAATAGGACCCAAAATTTAGTCATGGAAGAAATGACGAAGGATGTAGATTAGGAAAGAAAAACAGATGAAATCATTTCTCAATTAGAATTGTTTGATTGAAAATGGAGTTTGTAAAAGCAAAATGATTGAAAAACCTGCTAATTCTAGTGAAATTCTTACTTTTTAATCGCATTATAAGGATTAATCGTTGGGTTTAAAAGATTTGCATGGGCTCTAATTTTCAGTTAAGATTAGAATGATAATAAATTAAGAATGGTTTTTTCATTCATTTATACACTTGGAGGTAGTAAAATGTCGACTTTAGTAATTCAAGATCTTCACGTAGCCATTGATGGCAAGGAGATTCTAAAAGGAGTAAATTTAACAATAAATACAAATGAAATACATGCAATTATGGGACCTAATGGTACTGGTAAATCAACTTTAGCTTCTGCAATCATGGGTCATCCTAAATATGAGGTAACATCTGGTTCTGTTCTTTTAGATGGTGAAGATGTTTTAGCAATGGAAGTTGACGAGCGTGCTCAAGCTGGTCTGTTTTTAGCTATGCAATACCCAAGTGAAATAACTGGGGTAACGAATGCCGATTTCCTACGTTCAGCTATTAATGCTCGTCGTGAAGAAGGCGATGAAATTTCAATCATGAAATTTATTCGTGAACTTGATAAAAAGATGGAATTCCTAGAGATGGATCAAGATATGGCGCAACGTTATTTAAATGAAGGATTCTCAGGTGGAGAAAAGAAACGTAACGAAATTCTTCAAATGATGATGATTCAACCAAAATTTGCTGTATTAGATGAAATCGATTCAGGATTAGATATAGATGCATTAAAAGTTGTATCAAACGGTATAAATGAAATGCGTGGAGAAGGTTTCGGTTGTTTAATTATCACTCATTACCAACGTCTCCTTAACTACATTACTCCTGATCATGTACATGTCATGATGCAAGGTAAAGTTGTTAAATCTGGTGGACCAGAGCTAGCTCATAAATTAGAAGCTCAAGGTTATGACTGGATTAAGGAAGAACTTGGAATTGAAGACGAAACTGTGGGTCAAGAAGCGTAAGGAAGGGAGACGAACAGCATGACGGTTGAAACGAAATTGGCATTAACCGAGCAAGATGTACGCTCCTATTCTGTTGCAAAACAAGAACCAAATTGGTTTGCGGAATACCGTATTCGTGCTCTAGGCGCAGCAGAGAGTTTGCCGTTGCCTACGCCAGATAAAACAAAAATAGATAAGTGGAACTTTACCAACTTTCCAGTTCACTCAGTTGAAAGCGCAATGTTTTCTTCATTAGCTGAATTGCCAGAAGCAGTAAAATCCATCGTTACTGAAGGTCAAAAAAGCGTATATATTCAACGAAATAATACACCTGCGTTTATCCAAATTTCGGATGAACTAGCATCTAAAGGTGTAATATTCACAGATATCTTTACAGCTATTCGTGATCATGAAGACCTTGTTAAAAAGTATTTCATGACAAATGGTGTTAAAGTTGACGAGCATAAGCTAACAAGCTTGAATGCTGCCCTTTTAAATGGTGGCGTATTTGTATATGTTCCAAAAAATGTTGTACTAGATGAACCACTTCAAGCTGTATTCATGCTTGATGATGAGAAAGCGTCTTTGTTCAATCACACGATTGTCGTAGCAGATACGAATAGCTCAGTTACTTATGTGGAAAACTATCTTTCAACAGTAGAAAATGCTACTGGAATTGTTAATATTATTTCGGAAGTATTTGCAGAAGATAATGCGTCTATTACTTACGGAGCAGTGGATGTATTAGATAAAGGAATTACGACATATGTTAACCGACGTGGGGTTGCAAATCGCAATTCTCGTATTGAATGGGCATTAGGGTTAATGAATGACGGAGATACCATTTCTGAAAACGTAACTCATTTAGTAGGAGACGCTTCATACGGTGATACGAAAATGGTTGTGGTTGGGCGCGGTAAGCAAAAGCAAAACTTTACCACTAAAGTCATCCATTGGGGTAAACACTCTGAAGGTTATATCCTTAAGCATGGAGTTATGAAGGATGAAGCTTCTTCAATCTTTAATGGGATTGGGAAAATTGAGCATGGAGCTACAAAAGCAAATGCAGAACAAGAATCACGCGTACTTATGTTGAATGAAAAAGCACGTGGCGATGCCAATCCAATCTTATTGATTGATGAGGACGATGTAACTGCAGGACATGCTGCTTCTGTAGGTAGAGTAGATCCACTACAACTTTATTACTTAATGAGTCGTGGTATTTCAAAACAAAACGCAGAACGTTTAGTTATACATGGTTTCCTAGCACCAGTTGTAAGTATTTTGCCTATCGAAGGCGTTAAAAAGCAACTGACGGAGGTTATTGAAAGGAAAGTGCGATAATGATCAGTAAAGACATTCGAAGCTATTTTCCGATTTTAAATCAAGAAGTGAATGGTCACCCACTCGTTTATTTAGACAGTGCGGCTACTTCACAAAAACCTTTTCAAGTAATTGAAGCTTTAAGCAAGTATTATGAATTCGATAATTCAAATGTACATCGTGGTGTGCACACGCTTGGAAATCGTGCGACTGAAAGTTATGAAGGCGCTCGTGAAAAAGTGCGTAAGTTCATTTCTGCAAAGTCTACGGAAGAAATTATATTTATGCGCGGGACAACTACCGCTATTAACACAGTTGCTCAAAGCTATGGTGGTGCGAATGTTGAAGAAGGTGACGAAATTGTCATCACTTACATGGAACACCATTCTAATATTATTCCATGGCAACAGCTTGCCAAGGCTAAAGGTGCCATTCTAAAGTATGTGGACCTTGAGGAAGATGGCACATTATCACTTGAAAAAGTGAGAGAAACCATCACTGAAAAGACCAAAATTGTATCCATCATGTATGTATCTAATGTTTTGGGAACAATGAATCCTATTAAAGAAATCACACAAATTGCTCACGAGCATGGGGCAATTATGGTCGTGGATGGTGCTCAAGCTGCACCTCATTTGAAAATTGATGTTCAAGATTTAGATTGTGATTTCTTCGCATTTTCAGGTCACAAAATGTGTGGTCCTACAGGAATTGGTGTTTTATACGGCAGGAAAGCTTTATTAGAACAAATGGAGCCTATTGAATTTGGCGGAGAAATGATCGATTTCGTTGATTTATACGACTCAACTTGGAAAGAGCTCCCTTGGAAATTTGAAGGTGGCACTCCGATTATCGCTGGTGCAGTTGGGTTAGCAGCAGCCATTGATTTCCTTGAAGAGATTGGGTTAGATGAAATTGAAAAACACGAACATCAATTGGCAGCATATGCGATGGAGCAAATGTCAACTATCGATGGTTTAACAATTTACGGACCAAAAGATCCTGAGAAGAGGGCAGGGCTCGTTACATTTAACTTAAATGATGTTCATCCTCATGACGTTGCTACTGTATTAGATATGCATGGAATTGCTGTTCGTGCTGGTCATCATTGTGCTCAACCCCTTATGAAATGGCTTCAAGTATCTGCAACAGCTCGTGCAAGTTTTTATGTATATAATACAGAAGACGATATTGACAAACTTGTCAAAGGACTGAGCACTGCAAAGGAGTATTTTAACGATGTCTTTTAATAATTTAGATCAGCTTTATCGAACAGTCATAATGGATCATTACAAAAATCCTCGTAACAAAGGATCTCTTGATGACGGTAGTGTTACAATTGATATGAATAACCCTACTTGTGGAGACCGCATTCATTTAACACTTCAAGTTGCAAACGGAGTTGTAGAGAATGCGAAATTCGATGGTGAAGGTTGCTCTATTTCAATGTCTTCAGCTTCTATGATGACCCAAGCTGTTAAAGGGAAGAGTATTGATGAAGCATTAAAACTATCAACCATTTTCTCGGACATGATGTTAGGGAAAGAGTACGACGATTCAATTGATTTAGGCGATATAGAAGCTTTATCCGGTGTATCCAAGTTTCCAGCACGTATTAAGTGTGCTACCTTAGCTTGGAAAGCAATGGAAAAAGGCGTAGTAAACGAAAATCAATCATAAATAGAACGGAGGAATAGACGATGGCAAAAAAAATGCCTGAAATCGGAGATTATAAATACGGTTTCCACGATAAAGATGTATCTGTATTCCGTTCAAAACGTGGTCTTACACGTGAAATAGTAGAAACGATTTCAAATATGAAGGAAGAACCTCAATGGATGTTGGATTATCGTTTAAAATCTTTAGAGATTTTCTACTCTAAACCAATGCCACAATGGGGCGGCGACATGTCATCCTTGAATTTTGATGAAATTACGTACTACGTAAAACCATCAGAAATGACTCAAACTTCATGGGATGAAGTTCCTGAAGAAATTAAACGTACTTTTGACAAACTTGGAATTCCTGAAGCAGAACAAAAATATTTAGCTGGTGTTTCTGCTCAATACGAATCTGAAGTTGTTTATCACAATATGAAAAAAGAACTAGAAGATTTAGGGATTATCTTTAAGGATACTGGCTCAGCTCTTCGTGAGAATGAAGAATTGTTTAAAAAACATTGGGCTACTGTTATTCCAAATACAGATAATAAATTCGCTGCACTGAACTCAGCAGTTTGGTCAGGTGGATCATTTATATATGTTCCACCGGGTATTAAAGTTGATACTCCATTACAAGCTTATTTCCGTATTAACTCTGAAAACATGGGACAATTTGAGCGTACGCTAATCATTGTTGATGAAGGCGCTTCTGTTCACTATGTAGAAGGCTGTACGGCACCTGTTTATACGACGAACTCACTTCATAGTGCGGTTGTTGAAATTATCATCAAAAAAGATGCATATTGCCGCTATACAACAATTCAAAACTGGGCAAACAATGTTTATAACCTGGTAACGAAACGTGCAGTATGTGATGAAAATGCAACAATGGAATGGATCGATGGAAACATTGGTTCTAAGTTAACAATGAAATATCCAGCAGTTATCTTAAAAGGTGAAGGTTCTCGTGGGATGACATTATCAATCGCACTTGCAGGTAAAGGACAACACCAAGATGCTGGAGCTAAAATGATTCACTTAGCACCTAATACTTCTTCAACGATTATTTCTAAATCAATCTCGAAACAAGGCGGAAAAGTAACTTACCGTGGGATTGTTCGT
>JBEVEQ010000171.1:0-5665 GCA_040512715.1 Paenisporosarcina sp.
ATGCCGAACGCACTTAGGACGTAGTAGCGGCGGGGCCTGCTTTCGGTTGTGTCCCAGGTGCTGGTGACGAGTTCTTGTTTTTCTAGTCGACGAAGTAATGGGTACAGAGTGCTTTGGTCAATAGTGATGCCGCAGCTTTCGAGTCGCTGAACGAGTGAATAGCCGTATTGAGGCGTTCTAAGTTGGCTAAGGACGGCGAGAGTAAGGGTTCCGCGTCTCAGTTCTGTGGTTAAGGAGTTGAGAAGATTGCTCATGGGTTCACCTCTTTCTTTAGTGTATGACGTACAGTGTAGATGTATACTGTGTATCATACATTATAGTATGATGAATAGCAATCAGTGAAATGGGTTTTGTGGATTATGGCGTTTGGAGACGATAATCTGGCGTTAGCTGGAGTTAATCTGGCGGTAGATGGTCATAATGTGGCGATAACGAATTTGAGGCACTAAAAAAACACTTCGATTTTTAGTCGAAGTGTCTTTTCATTTGCTGATGTGTACTTTTGGCCAAGTAGCTGGCCAGTTTTTTTGGCTAATTCGATATTGATAATAGTCTAGTTCAGGTTCTTGCGAGAAGCTAGGTGTCGGTTTTATTTCAAATGCAAAAAGATCTTGGAGCCCATGCGGAGCGATTAGTTTTACTTGTTGTTGTTCATCTAGCCGTACCCCGAGTGCGGTGACCGTTTCTGGAAATTTAGATAGGGCATCTACCGCTGAAGCATAAGGTGGAAACTGGTTGACGATATGCATTCTTGCTTGATTTTTGACGGACCATGGAACATTGGGCATCTGGATTTTTAATTGCTCTTCCAGGTTTTTTTCAATGGTTTCATCAACGACAGAACGATCAAAATAAATGACATCGACATCTGCGAGTTCTGTTCTTTCGTCATATCCGTGCAACTCGTCCCATACTTTTGAACGGACAAATCCAGCACAGACCCAGCAATCAGGTAAGCCGAGAGATTGGACCGTCTTGAGTACTTCCATTCGCCAGGAATCCTTTTCAATCATATTTATGACTTCATTTTCAAGCATTCGCTTGCTCCCAAATGGCTTTGTAATCTAATTCCACAATTAGTTCTTCGTTCATTATGCGCTTGCGAATACCGGCAACGAGTTGATTTTCGGCTTCATTGTTAGCAAGGTCAACTTTTTTATGGAATACGCCATATAGGGTATAATCACGTAATTTTAAATAAAGAGGCAGGCGCTCTAGCCATTCAAGCGGCAATGGACGTTCGCTCAAGTAGCCTTTTAAAAAGTGGTTTAGGAAGTCGGTTCCAAAGGCTGATCTTGTTTCAAGTGTTTCATTTCGCAACTTCCACCAGGTTGCGTAGTACAGTGGAATGGCAATGTCGCTTACGTAGTGAAAATGCATTGCATCATCGAAATCGAATACATGAATTTGTTCTTCATGATAGAAAAAGTTACCCATGTGGATATCTGAATGGATTAAGCCAAAGACATCTTTGGTTTCGGGAAGTTGCTTGAGTTCATTTACAAGCTGGCGATTGCCTTCGATAATGACGGCATCTTTTTCGTTATCAATGAATTGGTCGAGTTCAATTAAATCATCTTCATCCCATCGTTTGCGACCGGTGTTTGGTGGGTAGTCCTCAGTATGTCGATTCATTTTGGCAGTGATAGCTCCCCATTTATAAAATAGTTCGGGGCCGAATTCTGGACTGTTTGGTTTTAAGGCTGCTCCGGGTGCTTTATCAAATAGACAGACGAAAAAGAATGAATCACTGACTGGTAAGACTTCTACTAGTTCATTGTTTTCGGATTTGTGGACTAGCGAAACCGGAATGTTGTGACTGTGTAGGAAGTTAATCCATGTTAATTCGCCTTCTACTTCCTCTTTTGAACGATGTGAGGAATGTGTAAGACGCAATATGTATGGTGTTCCATCTTTGATGACTTCGTAAACGTAATTTTCAAAATCTCCTAATTTCCTTGCGTCTCTTGCATCCGCATGAAAGAATGCAGCTGCTTTGTTTAGGACTTCCTGTGAAAATAAGTCTTCTATCCATTGTTCCATGTTGATTTCCCCCTTATTCTTCTCTATTTTTCATTAAAGAGGTTGTTTGTTCAGGAATTCCCGCACTGTATCGGCAAAGGCTTGCGGTTCTTCCACTCCCGGCATATGTGCGCTGTTTTCGAATACATGAAATTCTGAATTTGGTGCGAGGCTTGCATAATATTCGGTTGTTTTCGGTGTGGCTTCATCGTAGCGACCGCATGTAAATAGACTTGGGATTACGATTTCATTTAGACGATCCGTCACGTCGAAATCTTGTAACGTGCCGGTCACAGTGAATTCGGATGCACCCCACATGAATCCATAAATTTCGTGATTGCTCCTTGCCATATTATCCAACAGTTCTTGAGGCCACGGTAGTAATCTGCAGACATGACGCTCGTAAAATTGAATCATCGCCTGGTGGTACTCTGGTGAATCCGTCGTCTCGTCTCGTTCACATCGTTCGATGATGTCTTGAGATTCTTGCGGTAAATCCTTCAAGTATTCACGTTGGTCCCGCTCCCACATGCGCGAATTAAGGCACGGACTTGAAAAAATCACACTTTTAACGCCCGTCGGTTTTGTGAGAAGGTACGCTGCTGCAAGCATTGTGCCCCATGAATGACCGAGGATATGGACTTCATTGAGCCCAAGAGCTTCTCTTACTTGACCAAGTTCCTCTACATAACGCTCTACGGTCCACAATGAAAGATCTTCCGGACGGTCTGAATTTCCGCACCCCAGCTGATCATAATGAATGACTGGTCGATCGTCGCCGAGTTTCCGAATTGGGTCAGACTCTCTACTCATCCCACCTGGTCCTCCGTGCAAAACCAATAATGGAATCCCAGGTCCGTTCCCCGTTTTTCGAAAATAAACATTGCCTCCGGTTACTGGAATAAACCCTTCTTCTGTATGCATCTTCGAATCGCCCTTTCCTATTACATGTAATATCCTATACATACCATTCCCTTTAAATCTGATATTTCCTGCTGGCATAGGGCTGCTAATCGTTTGATTTCGTCGCTCATCTGTTGATTTACTGGGGATAGCTTTTCAATATAGTCTAGTATGCATAATGCGGATGCCGGTAAATGTTCTTTCCACTATTCAACACTCACATACACCTTATTTTTCCCACTTTCTTTTGCTTTATAAAGAGCCATATCAGCTAAGTGAAATAATTCATTAAAGAGATGACTCTTCATATTGGAGTTATGGGCAACTCCAATACTTGCTGTTATGCTTATCATCGTCTCATCCTTAATTATCTTAAAGTTTCTTAAGGTTTCTAGAATCTGTTCAGCCTTCTTCTGCCCAATAGCCATGTTTACATTTTTAAGAATAACGACAAATTCATCTCCGCCATACCGTCCGATTAAATCGTCTTCCTTAAATGTTGTTAAGCAAGCTTGACTGACTTGCTTGATCATCTCATCTCCAAAAACATGTCCGAATTTATCATTGATTAACTTGAAATTATCAATATCAAATACTATACAAATAACTTGTTGATCTTTTTCACTCGCTTCTATCAACCATTTATTTGTCGTTTCTTCAAGATAACTTCGATTATAGAGTCCCGTTAAATAATCCGTATTCGCCTTTTTTTCAAGTCGATTTAAGCTTTGCTTAACCTCTAGTTTTAAAGCTTTTAATTCCAACTCTTTTTTATTGATCTCATTTAATACGGCAATATATTCTTTTTGAACGGTATAACCGACTTGAAAATCATTTAACAAGTCACATAATTTACACCTTTCTTCCTGAATCACTTTAAGTAAATAAATATCGTCGTAACTTTCGACTAAAGTTTTTGCTGTCGTATATGCCTCAAAAGCTTCTCTATATAAATCTTGTTTTAAATACCAAAACGCAAGTAAGTCATGGCATTGTGCTTTTTCTCTAATGAATGAATCTAATAATGGATCATTCATTATTTCATCAATTAGCCGTTTAGAGTTTTCGAAATCCTTAAGGCCAATATAGGACTTAGCTATATTTAAGGTAACTCTTAATTCAAGAATGGGGCTAGGAGGTTGATGTAACTTTGCTTTTTCTAGACCTATTTTTGACATCTTTAAAGCATCTACATAGTTTTCTTCAAGAATGAATAGATGACTCATATTGCTATATGCATTACTGACAATGTTAAACTTTTTTATTTGATCCCCTAACTCAATACTTTTTTGAAGGGTTAATATACCTTTATCAACATCTTTTTTTACCTCAAATAGTAAAAATAAAATATTATACAAATTTACTTGATCTTCTACATCCCCATATTTATGACAAAGTTCTTCAAAGGATTCCATACTTAAAAATGCTGCTTCTATATCACCGATGCAATAATAGGAGGCTGCCTGATTTACCAGTGCTGTAAGAACCGATTTATAATCGTTTATTGTCATACCTAAATCGAATAACTTGAAAGAAGCCTCAATTGTCTCCTTGTATTTTCCCTCGGCTCTTAGATGAGTCACTTCTTTTTGCAATGGAATCAAATCGATTTTATCCATTCATAACAAATCCTTCCTAAGCTCTTACCAATAAAAGTGGTTCCATATGTAAATAGTCATTTTTATTATAGTAGTTCCATTTGTTCATATAAATAATATTTTAATAATATCTATAAAAATCCGCTTTTACAAATTCAATTTATATTTAGAGATGCCGTCTTTTTATACAATCATCCTTGGGTTCATAAGGAAAGGAACCTGCTTAAGAAACTGTGCATTTTTCGTTCCTTTTGTTTCTGGATTACCGCTTTGCCTCTCCTTCTTATTAATTTCTTTTTGTATAGTTTATACGTTAAAAGTTAACAATGTGTTTAAATATCCAAATTTAACGTTCTTCCAATGATGCTTTTTACACATAGAGGGAAGGGATGGGATGGACATGTTTTGGAAAAAAAAATCAAATGAAAATAAGAGTGTTCCTCAATCAAATACAGATTCAGAATTATCGATAGAAGCTCTGAAAAAAGCCCTCGTTCAAATGGATGATGCAGAATTTGTGGAAATGGACATTTCTGAAAATCGAAAAGTACAGCTTATATACATAAGACCCCTCATTGACCAAGAAAGATTAAATGAAAGCATCGTAAAACCACTTTCTAATTGTTCTAAACCATCCATACAAGATTGCATTGGGAATTCAAAAATTAATCTCATACCCACTTTTAAAGAAGCAAAAAAGCAGCTGTTTTTAGGGTCTATCTTGTTATTTGACTCTTCTCAAAACCTTTGGTTAGCTGTCCCATTAAAAAATCCAATTGGACGTGCCATTGAAACATCGGAAACAGAAACCATCCTGTTCGGAGCAAAAGACAGCTTCAGTGAACAAATCGAACAAAATATTACGCTTCTTCGAAGACGTCTCCCGATACATGAGCTGAAAACAGAGAAGTTCACAGTCGGTTATTTGACTGAAACAAGTGTAGTTTTAATGTACATAGAGGGGCTGACTAATCCAGAATATGTTTCAACCGTCAAAGAGAAGATTTCAGAAATTAATTTTGATCTCTTCTTTGACTCCTCTCAAGTTGCGGCATTCATGGAGGAACATCAAAACAGTATTTTTCCTCAGTTTCAGCAAACTGACCGGCCTGATGTAGTTGCTTATTCTCTGGGATTAGGAA